>CANQHD010000006.1 GCA_947623625.1 uncultured Bacilli bacterium | reverse complement strand
TCAGCAGAAACTGATTCAAATAATATATAATTAAGGAGGAACAAAAATGGCAACAAAAAAAAGTGCGGGTTTAAGTGGACCTGAAGTCAAGAAAGCAGTTAACAATCTTCAAACTTCATTAAATGCATTAGGAAATAGTTTAAAAAATTTAAACACCCATTTGGAAACATTAGGAACAGGTGCAGACGGTGTTGCATACTGGTCAGGACCTAATGCTTATGCTTGGTTTAAAAATGTTAGGATTACTGAAACAAAAATGCAAATGTTGCTTACAAACATGACAAATACACAGGCTACATTAAGTGTTGCAGCTGACTTTATGAAAAAAAAGTAGGTGATTATCTGTGATTGCAATTAATGATGAAATGAAAAAGCAGATGAGTCAATATTTAGACTCTGATGGAAAAATTATGATTACTGATGATATGCCAGATGATTTAAAAAGTGCAATCAATTATATTAATGCTAATAATATTAATGTACTCGATGGAAGCACCCCATATGCTGATGGTATTGCAACGGATGATAGCATAGAAAATGATGAAATGGATGAAAATGCATCTTTTTCTTTAAATACAACTAGCAGTATTGATGATACAGTAGCAAATATAAATATTTCAGAAGATGAGAACATCGAAACGGATGATTTAGAAAGTTTATTCTAAATTAAATTGGAAAATTGTAGGTGATTTTCCTTTTTTTATTAATGAGGTGAGTATGGAAAAAATTTTAGTATCATTTTATGTTCTAGCTATAGAAGAAGAGTTTGATATGTTTCTTCCAATTGGAATGAAGATGAGTGAAGTTTTAAAAAATATTCAACAATCTATTCAAGAATTGTCAGAAGGAAATTATGAAATCAATCAAAATCCTCTTCTATATAATGATTTAGATGGGACGTTAATTAATACAAATAATATTGTTAAATTTTCAGGACTTAAAAATGGAAGCCGTGTACTGATGAAATAAAATTACTTTTTTCGTCAAAATATACAGCTTTACAATTGTTTCCTGTTTTTTTATGCAGATTTTATGATATAATGAACTAATAGAAAGGATGGTTCTATGGATTTAATTCGACTAAAAAATGTAAAGAAACAATATAAAAACGGTGTAACAGCTATTTACGATTTGAGTTTATCCATTAAAAAAGGTTCCTTTGTGTTTATTATCGGTGGCAGTGGTAGTGGAAAAAGTACATTGATTAAAATGCTTTATCGAGAAGAGAAACCAACAAGTGGTTCTATTATTGTAGGTGGCGTAAATGTTGCAAAGCTTCGTAATAAAAAAGTATATAAATTAAGAAGAAAACTTGGAATTGTTTTTCAAGATTATCGCTTACTTCCAAAGTTAAATGTTTATGAAAATGTTGCATTCACTTTAGAAGTCTTAGGTGAAAAAAAAGATGAAATAAGAAGAAAAGTTTTAAAAGCATTAGAGCTTGTAGGACTTAAAAATAAAGTACATAATTATCCGGATCAGTTATCAGGTGGAGAACAGCAACGTGTTGCTATTGCAAGAGCAATTGTGAATGAGCCCAAATTATTAATATGCGATGAGCCAACAGGAAACTTAGATCCAGAACGCTCTATGGAGATCGTAAAAGTTCTTGAAGAAATTAATAAAACATGTGGAACAACCGTATTAATGGCAACGCATGATAAAGAAATTGTCAATAAAATGCAAAAACAAGTGATTGTCCTCAAAGAAGGAAGACTTATCAAACAAGAAGAAAGGGGGACTTATAGTGAAGCTTTTTAGGATGTTATTAAGAAGTATAAGAGATGCCTTTAAAAGTGTTTTTCGTAACTTTTCTTTATCACTTGCCTCGATCTCTTGTATTACAATTACATTAATTATTGTCGCACTTTCCATTTTAGCATCCTTTAATGTAGAAAACTTTACAAAAGAAATTGAAAAAGATATGACGATTGTTGTTTTTGTAGATAATGGTACAAGTGAAAAGAAAATTGATGAATTAGAAGAACAAATAAAAAAATTATCCAATGTGGATTCTTATGTCTTTAAAGGAAAAGAAACTGTCAAGGCAGAAATGCAAGAAGAGTCTGATATTTTTAAAGCAATTATGACTGAATGGAATGAAGAAAACAATCCACTCAAAGATACTTTTCAAGTAAAAGTCAAAGAAATTGCAAAAATTAGTGAAACAGCGAAAAAGATAAAAAGCTTAGATGGGGTTTCAGTTGTTCGCTATGGTGAGGGAATGGTTGATCAGATGGTTACAGCTTTTCAATCCATTGAAAAAGTAGCTTATGGTATAGTTATTGCCCTTGTTGTTGTAACAGTATTTTTAATTATTAATACAATTAAATTAACAATATTTTCTCGTAAAAGAGAAATATCCATTATGCGTTTAGTAGGAGCAAGTAACTTTACAATTAAAACGCCATTTATTATAGAAGGAATGGTCTTAGGTCTTATTGGTTCTATTATTCCAGTATGTTTAGTTCTGTTTGGTTATCTTGCATTTTATCAATATTTTAACGGGTATTTGTATTCTAAGCTTATTCAATTAATTGCACCAGAACCATTTATTTATATGGTTTCACTCATGGTAATCGGAATTGGTATTTTAGTTGGAATGATTGGAAGTGCAAGTGCAGTAAGAAAATATTTGAAGGTGTAAGTTATGAAGAAAAAATATGTCTATCTTTTCTTGATTCTCTCATTTATCTTTTTCATAGTTCCGCGAAATGTGCATGCAACTACTTTGCAAGACTATATTGATAAAGTCAATAAATATAAAAAAGAAGTTGAAGATGCAAATGACGCGATTGCTAAAACAGATGCTGAAATAGCGGCTATAAAAGCAGAAATTAATACACTTCAAAACGAAATACAAGAAATGCAGAAAGAAGCTGAAAGAAAGCAGAAAGAAATTGAAGAATACAATGAAAAAATAAAAGAAAAAAGTCTAGAGACAAAAGAATTATTCCAATATTTGCAAATTGCCAATGGAGAAAATGCTTATCTTGAATATGCATTTGGGGCACATGATATTACAGATATGATTTATCGAATGAGTTTAGTAGAACAATTAACAGAATATAATGATAAAATGATTTCTGAGTTAGAACAGATGATTAAAGCAAATAAAAAAAGAACAGAAGAACTTTTAGAAAATCAAAAGCAAATGGAAGCAAAAAAAGTTTTATTAGGTGAAAAAATCAATTCACTAGAAGGTCAAAAAGGTTCTTTACAAGCAGGATCTCTTAGTTCTTCTAAGCAGTTAAAAAATTATCAAGATACAGTTAAAATGTATGAAGATTTAGGTTGTAAGCCATCTGATACGATTGGAGTGACTTGTGCTGTGAATCAAAGTGTCCCAACAGTTGGGTGGTATCGTCCGTTAACAAATGGACGTATATCAAGTTATGTTGGTTATCGTGATTTTTGGGCAGCAGGAAGTAATTTCCATCAAGGACTTGATATGACAAGTCCAACAGGACGCGGAACACCAATATATCCAATTGCACCAGGAACAGTCGGACTTGTAACAAGAGATATTTATGGAGCCAACATGGTTTTAATCTATCATGTAGGTCCAGATGGTAAAAAATATAGTTCCTTATATCTTCACATGGATTGGGTATCTGGTAGTCTTTATAAAGGACGAGTCATTGATCAAAATACGGTGATTGGTGGTATGGGAGATACAGGTTGGGCTTATGGAGTTCACCTTCACTTGGAAGTTGCGGATTGTAGACTTTATGATCCAACAGACAGTAATTGTTCGACATGGTCTAAATATTCTAATTATATTAAAAAGCGTTACAATCAAGGATTCCATGGTGCTCAAACTCTTCTTAACTTACCATATTCTTGGTCTTCAAGATAAAGTAGATTTAACTCTACTTTTCTTTTTTATTGCTTTTAAATTCAAAAAAATGGACAAGACAACACAAATAATAACTAAATGGACATTTGTAGTTGCCATTCGTTTCCATTTATTTGTTAAAAAATAATATAGAACTGAAAGAAAAAAATGAAACCACTAAATACATTTATCCCATTGATAATGAAACATATTATAATGTGCATTGATAATAGCAATAATAAAAATTTTATAGTAAAAATATATTTCCTATACATTTGTAAAATGGATAGTTTTTTCCATAATTTATCTAAAAATCATGTCAACTAATGCTATACTATAATTAATAGTAAAGGAGTATATAGATATGGAAGATATGGAAAATTTTTTAGCGGCATTCGCTGCATTTGGTATATTTATTTTTCTTATTATAATAGGAATATATGTTGCACAAGCTATATTTTTAAATAAGTTTAATAAATTAGTCCATGGTAAAGGAACTGCACTAGCTTGGATTCCAATATGTAATATTTATTTATTAGGTAAGCTTACTATAAATAAAATTGTTGGATGGGTTTTGGTTGCATGTATTTTAATTACAGGAACTTATACTACTACAATAAATGGTGTTGAAACAACTTATACAATTTTACCAGAGGGAATAAGTTCATTCGTTTCTACTTTATATAGTATTGCAGTATTAGCTTTGTTCTTTTATGCCATTGTAAAATACTTTAAAATAAAGAAAGATGGCAATAATCCATCCATACAATATTCGTCTCAACCAACGAATCAATATCAACAACCAATACAACAACAGCCAACGCAACAAGTTAACCAAACACAAAATAATCAAAATAATGTAATGTAAATAAAAAGGAGATTGTTTATGAATAATTCTAATAATATGTTTGATAATAATGGAATGACACCATCGCAACCCAATAATATTCCTAATGGAAATATGACACCTCCATCATACCCGAATGAAACATCTACGAATCAAAATGTTGCACCAATCCAACAGCAAAGTAATAATTCTAATCAACCTAGTAATAATCCTATTTCTAATGACATTAATGGTATGAATTCTACAATTATAAATCCTATACCTAATCAAGGATCACCAGTTGTAAATCCTACACCTGTTATTCAGCCAATAAACCCACAACAAAATCAAAATTTTAGCAATGTAGGACAAAACTATGCACCTAATACTAATTTTAATGATGATGAGTTATTAAGAGCATTTATTGGAAACAATTATGAAAAGATTACAACTAGACCATTTAATTTTGCAGGATTCTTTTTTACAAGCCTTTATATGTTTTATAGAAAGATGTTCTTATATGGTATTCTCTTATTTATAGTGAGTTTGCTAATATCCAACTTTATAATAAAAAACGTCTTTATTGTATCCGTTTTGTTAGGGATAGTAGTTGGATTTTTAGTGAATAAAGTTTACTTGTATTATGCAAAGAAACAAATCAATAAAATAAAATCGGAAAATCCACAAAAGAGTAATGAAGAATTAAAAAATATTTGTTCTACTAAAGGTGGAACAAGCACTGGAAAAGTATTCTTGGGATTTTTTATACAAGTCGGTATTGCACTAGTTGCAATTATAATTATGATGTTTATGGGATTTAGTAGTTTTGTAGGAGAGTTATTTAATCCTAATAATTGGGATATAACAATTAATGGTAGTCCAATCCAGAGTAATGGTGATGATACTAATAGCTTTAATTCTTCTACAACAGGAACTTTAATAGAAAATGTAATTGTTAGTGGATATTCTTGCTTTGGATCAGAATGTACGATTTCAATTGAAGATTCTAATGGGAGTACAACAAATTATATGATGAATGCCAATGATGGAGAATTATTTAAAACACTTGGAAATTATAAAGACTATATTAAAGTCAATATATATTACACATCTAAAGGAGACGAAAAAACGATTTCTAACTATAAAATATATTTGAAATCAAACAATGAGGATATAAGTTCTATTCAAACAGAAAGTGAGTTGAGAGATAAAATAGGACTCTATTCTTTAGGTACTCATACAGATATATTTATGTTAAAAAAAGTAGGAACAACAGGTTTCGAATTTAAAGATGATGTTTCATATACTTACACAACTTATACATTTGTTGATAGTAAAAATATAGAATACGAAATGAAATATATAAATTCGAATGGTACTTTAAATTTAGCTGAAGGTAATCAATATACTGTTACTTTTGAAGTCACCCAGGGGATGTTTGATTATGAATTTAATATTAAGTCAATAAGTTAAAACGGATACAATAAAAGAGAATTATAAATTTAAAAAAGTCAAAAAGAATCACAGGGAAACATCCAGTTGTTTCCTTGTTTTGTTTATAAAATAGTGATAGAATATAATATTGTCTAGTTGAGAAAGTTGGATTTAAAAAAATAAAAACGAATTTTGTGATGGATAGTAGAATAGTATGGAGGCAAGTATGTTTAAATTAGTATCAAAGTATGAGCCTAGTGGAGATCAACCGAAGGCTATCGAAGAATTAGTGAAAGGGATAAATGAAGGGAAAAAACATCAAGTTTTACTTGGTGCAACAGGTACAGGTAAAACTTTTACGATTGCCAATGTCATAAAAGAAGTGGATAAACCAACACTTGTTCTTGCTCATAATAAAACACTTGCTGGGCAACTTTATAGTGAATTTAAAGAATTATTCCCAGAAAATCGAGTAGAGTATTTTGTATCATACTACGACTATTACCAACCAGAAGCGTATGTGCCATCCACAGATACTTATATTGAAAAAGACTCTTCTATTAATGATGAAATTGATGAGTTAAGGCATGCGGCAACATCTTCACTATTATCCACGAGAAATGTCATTGTTGTGGCATCTGTTTCTTGTATTTATGGTATTGGTGAAGTAGAAGAATATCGAAATAAGATGCTCACCTTAACCGTCGGGGATGAAGTTGAAAGAGATAGTGTTTTAGCTCATCTTGTTGAAATGCAATATGATAGAAATGATTATGATTTTAAACGTGGAACTTTTAGAGTTCGGGGAGACGTATTAGAAATTATTCCAAGTTATCAAAATCAAACTGGATATAGAATTGAATTTTTTGGTTCAGAAATAGATAGAATTAGTGAAATTGATGTATTAACAGGAGCAATTCTTACAAAAAAGAAAACAATTAGTTTATTTCCAGCGTCTCACTTTGTTATTAGTGATGATAAGCTTCATTTAGCAATCAAGCGAATTAAAAAAGAATTAGAAGAGCGTCTCAATTATTTTCAACAAACCAATCAACTTCTTGCCAAAGAACGACTAGAGCAAAGAACTCGTTATGATATAGAAATGCTAGAAGAAACAGGATTTTGTCATGGAATTGAAAACTATTCAAGACATATGGCAGGAAGAAGTGAAGGAGAAACTCCAACGACTTTAATGGATTTCTTTCCCGAAGATTTTTTACTTGTCGTTGATGAAAGTCATGTAACACTTCCTCAAGTTCGAGGAATGTATAATGGAGATAGAGCAAGAAAAATGAATCTTGTAGATTTTGGGTTTCGACTACCAAGTGCTCTTGATAATAGGCCATTAAAGTTTGATGAATTTGAGAAAAAAATCCATCAAGCAATTTATGTTTCTGCAACTCCTGGAGATTATGAGCTTGAGAAAACAAATGGAAAAACAGTGGAACAAATTATTCGTCCAACAGGGCTTTTAGACCCAACAATTGAAGTGAGAAAGACAGAAGGACAAATTGATGATTTAGTAGAAGAAATTCAAGAAAGAATAGAAAAAAATGAACGAGTATTAATTACCACGCTTACGATTCGGATGGCAGAAGAACTTACAAATTACTTAAAAGAAATTGATATTAAAGTAGCTTATCTTCATACGGAAGTTAAAACACTAGAGCGTCTTCAAATTATTCATGATTTACGACTAGGGAAATATGATGTTTTAGTAGGAATTAACTTATTGCGAGAAGGAATTGATATTCCGGAAGTTTCATTAATCGCTATTTTAGATGCAGATAAAGAAGGATTTTTAAGAAGTTCGAGAAGCTTAATTCAAACAATTGGACGTTGTGCAAGAAATGCGAATGGACATGTTATTATGTATGCAGATAAAATAACGGATAGTATGAAATATGCAATGGATGAGACAATGCGTCGCAGAAATATTCAAGAAAAATATAATGAAGAACATGGTATTATTCCAAAAACGATTCAAAAAGAAATTCGAGAAGTGATTAGTAACCAAGATAATCAAGAAGAACGAACTGAGAAAAAGATGACTAAACAAGAAATTCGTGATATGAAAGAAAGATTAGAACATGAAATGAGACAAGCAGCAGCTCAACTTGATTTTGAGCGAGCAATGGAATTAAGAGATTTATTGTTTGAAATGGAAACAGAAGAATGATACAATGTTGATTGCGTCTAATGAATAAAAAAAAGTTTACTATTTTATTAGATGAAGATACTTAAATAAAAGAAAGGAGAGAGTTTTGATGAAAAACAAAATACTAGAAAGAGAAATTGCTGATAATACACAGACAAATGAAATTTTTACGCATCAAAGTGCTAGAGATTTAGAAAAAACAGCTCTTTATATTAAAGAAAATTATCCTCAGGACTTGTGTGTTCATTTTTCATCTTTTATGTGGGGACATTTACCACGGTTATTATCAACCTATCCTCAACATCACTTAGTAATATGGGAGCAATATGTTGCATCTAAAGTTTTAGAACAATTACAATCCCAATATAGTAGAAGTGAACAAAGCTTTTTGAACTTAAGAGATCAGGACTTAGAAGACTTAAAACAGTTAATGTTTTTATCCCAAGACGAGGCAGCTTTTAAACTTTTAAAAGTGGATCAAGCTCAATCAAGAAGAATACATTTTGTTATGAATGGAATTAATGATGAAACACTTTGTCAAGCAATAAGTTCCTATTTAAGTGATGATATTCCACAAACTACAATGATATATACCAATTCAGATATTTATTTACAAGATAAAAGTTCTTGTTGGGATGAATATGATTATGTGGTTTTCGATGGGTTAAAAGAAGGAGTACCTTCTCAATATCGCAGTCAAAAGATTAAAAAATTGAATCAGTAATTGGTTCTTTTTTTGTCTATTTTCTTCTTTCTTTGCGTAGACTTATATGGGTGATAAAATTGAATAAAATTGGAAAAAAATGTACAGAGTTTCTTCTTGAATTTCCACCACAGCATCAAGATAGACAACCAGGATTTGAATATGTTATGACGCCTCTTCCTATTTTTGATAATCCAAATTATCGAGCAAGTGGTAAGTTAGCTGGAAAAGTTGCTTTTATAACAGGAGGAGATTCAGGACTTGGAAGGGCTGTTGCAGTCTACTATGCAAAGGAAGGCGCTAAAGTTGTTATTAGTTATTTGAATGAATTAAAAGATGCAGAAGATACAGTCAAGTATATTCGTTCTTTTGGTGGCGTTTGTATGGCAATGCAAGGAGATGTAACGAATCCATGTTTTTGTAAGCAAGCGATTGAGAAAATTGTTGAAACATTTGGTCAGTTAGATATTCTTGTCAACAATGCTGGAGTTCAGTATCAACAAAAGAAATTAGAAGATATTTCTGATGAACAGTTTGATTATACGATGAAAGTGAATGTCTATGGCATGTTTTATTTAACACGGGCTGCAATGCCTTATTTAAAAAGCGGAGCTTCGATTATCAATGTAACTTCAATAACAACATTTAAAGGAGAACCAGAGTTAATCGATTATGTGACAACAAAGGGTGCCATTGTTGGATTTACAAGAAGTTTAGCAACCAACTTAGCCCCTAAGAATATTCGAGTGAATGCTGTCTCTCCAGGATTTTTTTGGACACCTTTACAACCTGCTTGTTGGGAGGCTGAAAAAATTCCGTTCTTGGCTGCAGATTGTCCAATGAAACGCGCTGGACAACCATTTGAAATTGCACCGATTTTTGTTTATTTAGCTAGTGATGATGCAAGTTATACAACAGGACAAGTTTTCCATATTAATGGTGGCGAATATAAAGGATAAAAGTGTGAATGTGTGAAAGCGCATTTTCACTTTTTTAAGTGGGGGTAAAAAAATTTTATTCAGAGTAAAATATAAGAGAAGACGGATAAAATTATAAAAATCAATTTCCATTTATTCTCTATTTACACGTACATTTATTCGTGATACAATAAGCCTGTTTAAGAGGTGGAATATATGGATGAAATTATTGTAAAAGGTGCTCGAGAAAACAATTTAAAAAATGTTGATATTCGTCTTCCAAAAAATAAATTAATTGTGATGACGGGTGTATCAGGAAGTGGGAAAAGTTCTTTGGCATTTGATACGATTTATCAAGAAGGACAAAGAAGATATGTTGAGAGTTTATCAAGTTATGCCAGACAGTTTTTAGGGGGAACTGAAAAACCAGATGTGGATAGTATTGAAGGATTATCTCCAGCCATTAGTATTGATCAGAAAACAACTTCTAAAAATCCACGAAGTACTGTTGGGACAGTGACAGAAATTTATGACTATCTTCGTCTTTTATTTGCAAGAGTGGGTGTTCCATATTGTCCAACTCACCATGTTCCAATTGAGCGACAAAGCGTAGAAGAAATGGCTAATAAAGTCATGGAGTATCCACTTGGAACAAAACTTGTTATTTTAAGTCCTGTTGTTCATGGAGAAAAAGGAACACATAAAGATTTATTAGTAAGTCTTCAAAAAGAAGGATATGTTCGTGTTCGTGTCAATGGAGAAATGTATGATCTTGGTGATGAAATAGATCTGGATAAAAATAAAAAAGATAATATTGATGTAGTCATTGATCGAATCGTTTTAAAAGAGGATAGCAAGAGTCGCTTATCAGAATCAATTGAGGCAGCAACCAAATTATCTCATGGGAAAGTTATTATTCAATTATTAGGTGAAAATGCCAAAGAAGTTGTTTTTTCAGAATCATTTGCTTGCCCTTATTGCGAGTTTTCTCTTCCAGAATTAGAGCCACGTATTTTTAGTTTCAATGCTCCATTTGGTGCTTGTCCTGACTGTAAAGGATTGGGAATTAAATTGCGGATGGATGAAGATTTAGTGATTCCGAATAAAGATTTAACCATCAATCAATTTGCAATTACAACAATGGGTGATGATCATGAAAACATTTATTTTAAAAGATTAGAGTCTCTTTGTAATCACTATAAAATTGATATGGATAAGCCTTATAAAAAGCTTTCTAAAAAACATCGTGACTATATTTTATATGGAAGTGATGCACCAATTCATTTTCATTATGCTTCAAAAAGTGGAAATATTACCGATCAGGTTGACTATTATGAAGGCGTTTTAAATAATTTAGAAAGACGTTATATGGATACGACTTCAACTTGGATTCGTGAATGGTTAGAACACTTTATGATTGAGCAAGAATGTGAAACTTGTCATGGGGCAAGATTAAAAGAAGATATTTTGTCTGTCTTAGTTGGAGGAAAAAATATATATGAAGTCACCTGTATGAGTATTGGAGATTTAATCTTGTTTTTTGAAAATTTAAATTTAAGTGAAGAAAATAAAAAAATTGCGGATTTATTATTAAAAGAAATTTTATCACGCCTTAAATTTTTAAAAAATGTTGGTCTTACATACTTAACCCTTTCTAGAAGTGCTGGAACTTTGTCAGGTGGTGAAGCACAACGCATCCGTCTTGCAACGCAAATTGGCTCTCGCCTAACAGGAGTTCTTTATGTTCTTGATGAGCCATCTATAGGACTTCATCAAAGAGATAATGAAAGACTCATACAATCTCTTCTTGAAATGCGAGATTTAGGAAACACCTTAATTGTTGTTGAACATGATACGGATACAATGCTTGCTGCAGATTATCTTGTGGATGTTGGACCATTTGCAGGAGATCAAGGTGGAGAAATTGTCGCTTGTGGAACTCCAGAAGAAGTGATGAAAAATAAAAATAGTTTAACGGGTAAATATTTAACTGGAGAATATTCTATTGAAGTTCCCAAACAAAGAAGAAAAGGAACAGGAAAATTTCTTGAAATAAAAGGAGCACAAGAAAACAATTTAAAAGATATTGATGTTAAAATTCCACTAGGAACATTTACTTGTGTTACAGGAGTATCCGGCAGTGGAAAAAGTAGTTTAATTAATGAAATTCTCTGTAAAAAAGTGGCATCAACAATTTATCGTTCTAAAGTAAAGCCTGGAAAACATAAAAATATTTTAGGGATTAAAAATATTGATAAATTAGTTGATATTTCTCAAAGTCCTATTGGAAGAACTCCAAGAAGTAATCCTGCTACTTATACGGGTGTTTTTGACGATATTAGAGATCTATTTACAACAACAAAAGAAGCAAAAATGCAGGGATTTGAAAAAAATAGATTTTCATTTAACGTGAAGGGTGGAAGATGTGAAGCATGTCGTGGTGATGGTGTTAAAAAAATAGAGATGCACTTTCTACCAGATGTTTATGTTCCTTGTGAAGTTTGTCATGGAACAAGATATAATAGTGAAACCTTAAAAATTAAATATAAAGGAAAAAACATTGCAGATGTTTTACAAATGCGTGTAAGTGAAGCCATTTCATTCTTTGAAAATCATCCTAAAATTGTCAATAAACTCAAAGTATTAGAGGAAGTTGGATTGGGGTATATTCAATTAGGACAAAGTGCTCCAACTTTATCCGGAGGAGAAGCAGAAAGAGTAAAACTCGCCAAAGAACTTCAAAAGAAAGCAACAGGAAAAACACTATTTGTTTTGGATGAACCAACAACAGGACTACATACGCATGACATTAAGCGCTTACTTGCAATTTTGCAAAAAATAGTAGATAATAAAGATACAGTCATTGTAATCGAACACAATTTAGATGTTATCAAAGTTGCTGATTATATCATTGATCTTGGACCAGAAGGTGGACAAGGTGGTGGAGAAGTTGTCGCTTGTGGAACCCCAGAAGAAATCATGAAAAATAGTCAATCTTATACAGGACAATTTTTAAAGAAGATAATCAAATCCTAAGATGAATGCAAGGAGGGATAAATTTGAGTCAACAAATTTTAAAAAAGGGACGAAAAAAATGTTTTCTTCTCTTTGAGTGGATTCTTTCTTTGTTTAGTTATACACTTGTATTTTTAGTTGTTTCTCATCTTTTTAAATCCTTTTATATAGACTTAACACATCCATATATTTATGGAGTTTTGGCTGTATTCATTATTGTTATTTTAAATCAAACAATTAAACCTCTCCTTGTAACACTAACTATTCCTATTACAGGACTTACTCTAGGATTATTTTATCCTTGTATCAATCTCTTTATTTTAAAAATAACAGATTGGATTTTAGGAGAACATTTTAATCTTAAAAATATTTGGGTTTCCTTTATGATTGCCATTTTAATTTCTGTCATGAATCATTTAATGGACTGGTTTTTTTTAAGACCTATTATGAGAAAGGTTCATGCCTATGAATAGAATTTTTCTAGATTTGGGTTTTCTTCAAATTTATTGGTATTCAATTTTTATCTTTTTAGGTGTCTTGGGAGCCTTAACTGTCATTTATTTAGAAGTTAAGAGACAAAATATCGATCTTGATTTTTTTTTAAATATGGCTTTTTCAACAATTTTAATTGGAATTGTTGGGGCAAGAGTTTATTATGTTCTTTTTAATTTATCCTATTATCAACACCATATTTTAGATATCTTTAAAATATGGGAAGGGGGTCTTGCTATTCATGGAGGAATTTTATTAGGTGGATTAACAATTTTATTTTATACAAAAAAATATCATCAGGATACCCTTAAAATTTTAGATATTATTGTCGTAGGACTGATACTTGGACAAGCCATTGGACGATGGGGAAACTTTTTTAATGGTGAAGCTTATGGAAAAATAGTTTCAAGAAGTGTGCTTCTAGACCAAGGTTTTCCAAAATGCTTAGTTGAGGGAATGTATATAAATGGTGCTTATCGTCAACCTACATTTTTTTATGAATCTCTTTGGAATTTTATTGGGTTTATTCTGCTTCAATTTATTCGAAAATATCCTTATCTTCACATAGGACAGTTAACAGGAAGCTATTTAATTTGGTATTCTTGTGGAAGATTTTTTATTGAAGGGTTGAGAACAGATAGTTTGTTACTAGGAAGCTTTAAAGTGGCACAAATAGTATCTATTGTTTTGATGTTAACGGGTGTTTACCTTTGTTTCTTTCAAAAGCAAAATAAAAATAAATTAAGACATCTTTATCAACGAAAGATAGAGTGATGGAGGAAATATGCATAAAAAAATAGTGGTTTTTGGTGGAGGAACAGGAATTAGTTATCTTCTTAGAGGACTGAAAGAATTTCCATTTGATATTACTGCAGTGATTTCCGTCTCAGATAACGGAAGAAGTACTGGAAAGTTAAGACGAGAATTTAATACACCTGCAGTAGGAGATGTAAGAAAAGTTATTACAAATCTTTCATCCATTGATTTAGAAATAAAAAATATATTGGAATATCGCTTTAATACAACAAGCGATTTAGATGGACATGCGCTTGGCAATCTTATTTTAACAGCACTTTTAGATATGACAGGAAGCTTTAAAGATTCTATTTTTTATCTTTCTAAACTTTTAGATGTTCGACATAAGGTACTTCCTCTTTCAGAAGATGCAGATATTACATTAATGGCAGAGGGAATGGATGGAACAATTATTAAAGGAGAAGAAGAAATTACTCAGGCTAATATCAAAATAAAAAGATTGTTTTATGAAAAAGAACCCCATGTTTTAGATGAGGTTTTAGATGCAATTCAAAATGCAGATTTGCTCATTTTTAGTATGGGAAGTCTTTATACGTCCATATTACCACACATTTTATCTTCAAAAGTAAGAGAAGCTATTGATAACTCTAAAGCACCGATTATGTACTTGTGTAATATTGTTACCCAACCAGGAGAAACAGATGGTTTTAAAGTAGGAGATCATGTCTATTTTATTAATCAATATTTAGGTAAGAGAAAAGTGGATGTTGTTATTGCAAATAACAAAGAAATAAAGAAAGAAATTGCTGTTAAATATGCAACCGAAGAAAGAAAAGATCCTGTACTCATCGATTATGCAAACTTAAAGTCTATTCCAGTTGAATTAATTGAATCAGACTTATGTATTGTTGATGAAAATACATTAAAACATCATAGTTTAAAATTAAGTTCTTTAATTTTTTCTTATTTAATGAGGTGAGTATATGTCTTTTACCATGAAAGTTAAGAATGAACTTTTAGAGGCATCTCTTTCAGAAACAGAGGTCCTTGCTTCTTTATCAGGATTTATTCGAAATAATTTAGAAATTAAAAATAATGTTGCCTATTTATCGAGTGAAAATAAAAATATTATGTTGTTTTTAAAAAAACAATTAGAAAGCAAAATAGAATCTTCTCTTGAAATAGCAGTGAAAGAAAATTTAAATTTTAGTAAAAATGCTTTGCAAGTTCTCTCATTTCCTCTTACGAACTCATCTTTTTTAGAAGAGATTGGGTATCAAAAAAATGGGATTTATTTGGAAAATCCACCTTTGTATTTGGTGGATGGAAATGCAGAGATTAGAGCTTATTTAAAGGGAGTATTTTTAGCAAGGGGAAGTATTAACGATCCAAAAACTTCTCGGTATCATATGGAAATTTTAATTGAAAATCCTAAGGAAGCTGTTTTTGTACAAAAACTAATTAATATTTTTGATTTGAATGCTAAACTTTTAAATCGTGAAAAAGGCTATATGGTTTATATAAAAGAAGCAGAATGTATTAGTGATTTTTTAAAATTATTGGGTGCTGTAAATGCTGTTTTGTATTATGAAGATGTTCGAGTTTACCGAAATCAAAAAAATTATACAAATCGTCTTAATAACTGCGAACAAGCCAACGTTGATAAAGTTATCGAAACCGCTTTAGAACAGTTAAAACATATTGATATTATTAAAAGAAATATGGGATTTGATCTCTTGGATGAAAAAACAAAAGAAGTGATTACTTATCGTGAAAAATATAAAGAAGCATCCTTAAAGGAACTTGCAGAAATTATTTCACTGAAGACGAGAAAATCCATTACAAAATCTGGATTAAGTCACCGCTTTCGAAAAATAAAAGAATTAGCAGAAAAATTAGAAAAAAATGAGGATAAAGGGGAAAAATAAAAAAAATACTTTCTATAATAAGAGTAGGAGGGATTTAAAATGACGGATTTAGAAATTGCAAATCAGGTGGAGAAAATACCAATAGTAGAGGTTGCGAAAAAATTAGGACTTAGTGAAAAAGATTTAATTTTATATGGAAATGATAAAGCTAAAATTATTTCTCAGCCAAAGAAAAAATTGGGGAAACTTATTTTAGTAACAGCAATGACTCCTACACCTATGGGAGAAGGAAAAACGACAGTGTCCATTGGAGTTGCTGATGCTTTACAAAAACTTGGAAAGAGTGTTTGTCTTTCTTTGCGTGAGCCATCACTAGGTCCTGTTTTTGGTATGAAAGGAGGAGCAACTGGAGGGGGATATTCACAGGTTGTACCAATGGAAGATATTAACTTACATTTTACGGGAGACTTTCATGCGATTGATGCTTGTAATAATTTAATTAGTGCAGCAATTTATAATCATATATATCAAGGAAATGAATTAGAAATAGAAAAAGTGATTCATCAAAGTTCTTTAGATGTCAACGATAGAAGTTTAAGAGATATTACAATCTCAGTGAAAGATCAATCTTATCAGACATCATTTAGAATTACTGCTGCATCATCTATTATGACGTTATTTTGTCTTTCAAAAGATAGGGATGACCTTAGAAGACGACTCGATAGAATGATTGTTGCATATTCTCGCTCTAACCAACCAATTACCGTAAAAGATTTATCTCTTACAGGTGCATTACTTGTTCTTTTAAAAGATGCTTTTTATCCAAATTTAGTTCAAACTTTGGAAGGAACGCCTGCTTTAATTCATGGAGGACCTTTTGCAAACATTGCCCATGGTTGTAGTAGTATCGTTGCGACCTCTCTTTCAATGTCTCTTTCTGATTATACAATTACAGAAGCTGGATTTGGTGCTGACTTGGGGGCAGAAAAATTTTTAAATATTGTCTGTCAAGAAGCCAATATTTATCCAAACGTTATTGTTGTTGTCGTTACTTCTAAAGCACTTAAATATCATGGAGGTGGAAATTTAGAAAAAGGACTGGATAATTTACAAGCTCATTTAGATCATCTTCAGAATTATCAAGTTCCAATTGTTGTTGCGATTAATCAATTTAATGAAGATAAAGATATAGAATTAGAATTGATAAAATCTTATGTTGAAAAACAAGGATATTCAGTCAGTGTGAGCACAGCGTATCAAGATGGAGGAAGTGGAGCTTTAAATCTTGCTCAAAAAATTCTTTCTCTTCAAGATAAAAAAATCTCGTTTACTCCTCTTTATAAAATGAGTGATTCATTTGAGGAAAAACTTCTATCTTTATGTGAAAAGGTCTATCATGCCAATCATATTGAATATAGTTCTATAGCAAAAAAAGCATTAAAAAAGATCAAAAGTCAAGGGCTTGATTCCTTGCCTCTTTGTATTTCTAAAACACAATATTCTATATCAGATAATCCTAAAAAACTAGGATATCCAAAAAACAATTCCCTTTTTGTAAAAGATATTTATTTAGAAAGTGGAGCTGGATTTATTACTGTTTTATTAGGAAATACTTTTTTAATGCCAGGTCTACCTAAAAAACCAAATTATGAAAAAATAAACTGGCAAGATGGAAAAGTAATAGGTCTTTTTTAAAACGTATAAAAAAATTTAAAAGAGTTATTCTAATACTAGGGTGAGTACTAATGATGAATTACTTAGAGGTATTAGGAAGAGGATTGCTTTCTCTTGTCGTGTTATTTTCTATTTCTAAAGCGATGGGAAGAAAGCAAATAGGACAACTGAATTTATTTGACTATACCATTGGTATAACGATTGGATCCCTTGCAGCTGAAATGACCTTGAATCAAGATGTAAAATTCTTTGAAGGTGTTTTCTCGATTATTATTTATGGAGCGGCATCTATTTTTATTTCTTTACTAACAATAAAAAGTATGCTTGCAAGACGTCTTTTTATAGGGACTCCATTTTTTCTTATTCAAGATGGAAAAATTTTAATGAAGAACTTAAATCGAGCTAAAATTGATGTCAATGATTTACTTCAGGAAGCAAGATACAATGGTTATTTTGATTTATCAACTGTCGAATATGCTTTAATGGAAGCGAATGGGCGTATTAGTTTTCTTCTAAAAAGTAAGTATAATCCCGTAACACCAAGTGATATGAAATTAAAAGTTCCATATAAAGGACTTACTTCTACTTTAGTTATTGATGGTGTTTTAATGAAAGAAAATATTAAAGTGATTGGGCATAATGAGAAATGGCTTCTAAAACGACTTCAAAATGAAGGGTATCCATCCGTTGAAGACCTTTTATTAGTCATTTGTGATACGAATGAAAAATTGACGATTTACCCCAAAAATGATGTGAAAATAAATCATACATCTTTAGAATAAACACTCTTGACAAACAAATATTGAAGTTTTATCATGAGAGTAATGGAGGTGGGATGATGAAAAAAGAAGTAAAAAAACTAAATTTTATCTTTCCTGCTTTCTTTTAAAAAACTCCAGCGTTTTGCTGTGAGTTTTTTTTGGAGGTTTTTTATGGAGTTTAGTGAAATTGTCAAAAATGGGGTTCCTTATTATCACAATGATAGTGACTTAAGAAGATTATTAGAAGCATGTTCTTATTTAAAAGGTGAAGAACAAAAACAAATTGCTAAAGCATTTTATTTAGCAAAAGAAGCACATGAAGGACAAGAAAGGGAAGGTGGAGAGCCCTATTTTATTCATCCATTTACTGTTGCTTTTTACGCTTCTTATTTTCAGCTTTCTTCAAAGTTAATTATTGGATGTTTATTACATGATACTGTAGAAGATACAAGTGTAACGCTTGATGATATTGCTCTTTATTTTGGTGAAGAAGTAAGAGATATTGTTGATAGTGTTACAAAGCTGAATAGTTTTTCTTCAAAAGAGATGAAAATAGCGACCAATACAAGTAAGCTTTTTCGCTCTTTTCTTCATCTTCACCCAGAAGCTTTTATTTTAAAACTCTTAGATCGAGTTCATAACATGTCTACAATTGATAAAAAGAAAAATCGAGATAAACAGATTGAAAATAGTAATGAAACTCTTCAAATCTTTGTTCCTATGGCTAGAAATTTAGGGTGTGGTCTTATTCGAGATGCTTTAGAAGATAGAAGTATTCATTGCCTTAATCCAGAAAAATACTTTCAAATCGAACAAGAAAGAGATCAAATTGAACAAGAATCTCTTCCAAAAACACAGGATTTAATCGCTTCTCTTCAACAACATTTAAATCAGCAAAACATTCCTGTTTCTATTCGTTTTCAAATGAAACAAATTTATGCGATTTATCAAGCATTAAATAGAAATTTAAGCTATGAGCAAATGCATGACTTACGCGTTGTTAAAATGACAGTTCCTACTGTTTTAGATTGTTATGCTTCTCTTCAATCCATTCATCAAGTAATTGCACCGATTCAAAATCGAATGAAAGACTATATAGCATCTCCTAAAATGAATAAATATCAAGCTTTTCATACAACTGGACATTTTCAAGAAGATTTACAGTATCAGATTCAGATAAAAACACAAGAAATGACAGATTTAGCTGAAAAAGGAATTTGCGTTTATGATAATCAGCCAAATACAACGATGCAAAAAGAACTTGAACATTTTGAATTTTATAAATTATTAAAATCTTTGGAAGAATTAGTTCCGGATGACATGGAATTTTATCAAGCTCTTAAAAAACATATTCTAAGAGATCGTATTTGTATCACATTATCTGATGGAACAAAACATGAACTCCCAAAAAATTCTACGGTTTTAGATCTTATTTGTTCACTTGGATTGGAAGATTTATTTCATTTTTCCAAAGCACTTTGTAATGGAAAACCAGTTACTTTAGGAACTGCTTTAAAAAATGAAGATAATATAACACTTTATTCAAGAATGGACTCAGTACGTCCAAATAGAACGATGATTCGTGATTGTAAAACTCCATATGCGAAAAAGTTACTCACAACAATTATGCATTTGTAAAGTTGGCTTTTTTCCTTTTCAATTCACTTGACAATCTAATTTAAAAAGCCTATAGTTAGAAAAATGGAGGGGTCAATATGCTAACAATTTATAAAAATGATATGAAGACAAATGAATTTAGTTGTGCTGATAAAATTACGACTGGATGCTGGGTTAATTTAGTTGACCCAACAGAAAATGAACTTTTGGAAATTTCGAAAAGTATGAATATTTCTAAAAATTTTATTCAAAATATTTTAGATGATGATGAAAAACCACATATTGATGAAGAAGATGGATGTAAAGCAATTTTATTAGATGTTCCAATTGTTAGTAAAAGACATGGAATGGAGTCAATTAAGACAGCAACACTTGGTATTTTACTTGTAAGAGATGAATTTATGGTTACAATCTCAAGCCAACAACTTTCATTTTTAAAAGAATTTACACAAGAAAAAGTAAAAGAATTTTATACATACAAAAAAAGTCGTTTTACAATTCAAATTGTTTATAGGATTGCAGTGAGTTATTTGAAAATATTAAAAGATATTAATAAGAAAATAGAACTTGCTGAAGAAAATATGTTACATGCTACAAAAAATGAAGAAATTTTAAATTTGCTCAGCATTGAAAATAGTTTGACTTACATCATTACAGCCCTTCGTTCTAATGGAGTTGTTCTTGATAAAATATTAAGGGGAAATACAATAGACTTTTATGAAGAGGATCGAAATTTATTAGAAGATGCCATTATAGAAAACAATCAAGCGCTTTCTATGGCTGAATTGTATCGAGGAATTTTAGAAAGTATGACAGATACAGTTGCAACAATTATTTCCAACAATTTAAATACAATCATGAAGTTTTTAGCAGGTATTACAATTGTTATTTCAATTCCAACGATGGTTGCTTCTTTTATGGGAATGAATGTTCCTTTAGGAGAGTTTGCGATTAATCCACTTTCTTTTATCTATCTTATCATTATTTCAATTTTACTATCACTTGTTGTCGCTTATATTTTAAAAAAACGTAACATGCTTTAAGTTACGTTTTTTGTTTTATAATTGCTTTTTTAAAGCTTTAATATTATCTTCTTGAAATTCAAGAAAATTTTTACCAAACTTATAGTATTTCTTGTCAATTTTTTCTTCACATTGACTGAGTTTTTGTTCCATTTCTAAGCTTCCCATCGAAATTCCTTGAATCAGCATCTCAGCAATACTAGAATCACTGTTGTCTTTTTTTACTTCTTTTCGAATTCCCATTCTTGATGCCATCTTTGCCATTTTTCCTTCTTCAATTTTGGGATAATTTAACTCTTCAAGATATGTTGTCGCGTCTTTTTGATATCTTTTATATCCTTCTAATATATGAGTTACCGTTTCTTTTATTTTGTTATTTTTCTCCTTTAATTCCTCTAATAAATTTTGAAGAGAAAACGCTGCCATTTCACTATCTTTGTAAATTGCTTGTAAGATTTCTTTTGTCTCATCCATATAAAGTTAAGCTCCTTTCAATAATTAGAGTTATCAAAATTTAAAAAAAATATACAAAAAAAAGACCTTGTGGTCTATTCTGTTTCTTCAGTGCTGTTCTCTTTTTGACAAGCTGCTTTATAATTTTCTTCAGTAACTTCATTTCCTTTATCATCATAATATTTTCCATCTACTGTTTGGCAATTATATTTTTTAGCAGTTTCTACTCTAGTAGGATCTTCAATAACATAAATCGATCCTTGATAATATGCTCCATTGTATTGAATTGTATAAGTATAGCTTCCAACAACACCTGTATTAATTGCAGGACGAGTAAATACCATATTTGCACGCATCTCAGGTGTTAGATTTTCAACAACGAATGCTGAAATATCACTTGGAACTTGTCCATTTAAATAAATAGTAATTGTCTTAGGAGTAATAGGTGGTAAAGTATTTTGCTGCTGTTCAATTTCTTTTTCTTTAACAATGACATTTCCTTCAAAAACTTGTTTTTTATAATAAACCTTATATTTATATTCTCCTGGTTGTTGGACATTTACTTCACTGGTATCCAGTTTTAATTCTGCAAGTATCTCACTTGAAACTTCTTCATTTAAATAATCAGCTATTTTTACAGATAAAGGAATATTTATTTCTGTTGTAATCTCTTTTAGTTGTAATTGTAACTCTTTTTTAATTCCTACTTGTTTTTCTTCAATAAGTAAAAAGGAAGTTTTTGGTGTTTTTAATTCCTGATATTTTGGATATATTGCACCGCAAGTAATAGAATAGATACCAAGAAAAGTAAAGGTTGCTACAGTAATTATTCTTGTTTTACTATCCATTTTTTATCCTCCTCTATTTTACTTAATTATAATATATGTTTAGAAAGGAAACAAGGTTAAAATGCTGTTTTTGTCTGTTTTTGTATATATTCTTGTCAACTTAATAGTGAAAATAAGAAAAATTTTTTCCTCTTTTTTAGTAATTAAGCAAAAAGAAAAAAGAGATATGCTATAATAATATTAAGGCAACAATACGAAGAAAAAATGATAGGAGTAAGTCAACATGAATGAAATAAGAGAAGAATATTTAGAAAATTTAAAACAAATATTATTGGAAAAAGATGAGCAAAAGAAAAATGAAGATTATCAAAAACTTTATACTGCTTACGCTAAATTTTGCTATTCAAATAATCTGGATACATATGATTATGACTTAAGTGAAAAAAGTGCCTCTTTGTTTGTTATAGAAAGTACACCAATTGATTATGAAATGGATGAAAAAAAGAAAAAAGATGCTTTGGAACACTTGAAAGTTGTACTAGAAAATAGAGAAAAAGGTCTTAGCGATGGACTCAATGAAGAAGAAGTAGAAATTATTTTGCAAAGTGTGATTCAAAATGCTCGAGTTGCTTTAGCGAATCAAGAAGATACCATTGAAGAATTTTTTAAGGCTTCTTTAGATGGTTGTTGTGGTTTTTCACAGGCATTAACGGCTTTACCACTGTTAGAACTCGGAGTAAAAGTGACAGTGAATAATACTTCAACATTTCCTGATTGTACCCAAAAACATGCTTTCATTACAGCTTTTTTCCCTGTTGTGGAACAAGAAAAGATTGTTGAAAAGCAATATTTGCTTGATGCGACGTATCGGCAGTTTTTTACAACACAGCAATGTAATGAAGGCGCTTTATATGATGGATCCGAAAGATTTAAAAATAATACTTGTATTGATGCTGGATATTATGTCGTTCAAAGTGAAGAGGGTAAGCAATTTTCAAAAGAGCTTTTACAAAAAGGATACGCTGAGCTTACAGATATCAATGCAAGGATTTATGGTTATGGATTTTCTTGTACTTCTATATTATTAAGTACATCAAAAGAAGAAGAAAAAAGAATAAAAGGACATAAAGCGAGTGAATATAAAGAGGCTATTTTAACTCAACAGGAAGAACTTGATTATGATAAAGAAGAATTGATAGAAGATGGTATTAACATGAATTTAAAAAATTCTATTTCCTCTATTCTTAATCATGTAGAGAAAAATCAAACTTTAAATTCAAAAATTTAATTGTAATGGAAATGAATGAATTCTTGCCAGAATAAGAAAAAAGTGTTATAATACAAGACAATTAAGGGGGAAAAGGGTTATGAAAAGTCAAGATAAAAAATTCAAAGAAGCTTGCAAGACTTTAGGAATTTCTTATGAAGATGCTCAATCAATTTCATTAGATGAATTAGAAAATATTTGTAAGAAAGCAATGAAAAAAGCTCAAAATTCTAATGACTTTAAAAAAATGCGAGAACTTGCAGATGCTTATTTAACAATTAAAGACAAACCAAAACTTAAAAAAAATAAAAAAAAGAGGCGCAAGTCTCATAAAACACTCACTTTGGGAATAGTAGCAGCACTCGGTATTGGGGGATATCATTTAGTTCATCAACAAAAAACAGATAGTTCAGATGCTTATATTAATTTAGAAGAACAAGCAAACGATGATTATGTCTATCAACCAATTCACGATACTTACGAAGAAGAAGAGGCAAAAGACTATACAGTCTATCGTCAAATACCTTTTAATGCAAACGAACAGAACTTTGAAAATATTTCTTTAGAATATGGAGTTTCTACGGATGACTTGGAAATGTCCAATACTATAGAGAATGTAGAAAATGGCATTTTAATTATTCCATATTCTGTAAATGCTGATGAGCTTTCACTTGTTAGTGTTCCTCTTGAAGAAACAGAATCTATCGATCAATTTGTGACGAGAACGGAAACATCACTTAGTACATTAAAAGAGTTAAATAGTGAAGCTTTTTTAGAAAATGGAACTTGTATATCTTCATCACTTTATGTTCCAGATTATGATGCTATTCAACAAGAAGTTACCTATGTTAAATAAAAAATAAATAAGAAGGTAAGTTCGAGTTATCTTCTTTTTCTTTTCCTCTCTTCTCAATACTAGAATTTAGATCTATTCTTTGCTATAATGTGAATACGAGGTGGTGAGGAAAGTGAAGGCATTAATTACAGGAGCTTCTAGTGGAATAGGAAAGGAGATTGCTCGTTATCTTGCCAGACTAGGATATGATTTGATTTTAGTAGCAAGAGATAGAGAAAAACTTGAATTGCTACAAAGAGAATTTCCAGTTAAAGTTAAAGTAGTTGTTGTTGATTTATCAATTGAACAAAAAATCAAAGAACTTTGTGTTTTAGTTCGTCAAGAAAAAATAGATTTGCTTGTGAACAATGCTGGCTTTGGTGTTTTTGGAGAATTTACAGATACAGATGTAGCAAAAGAAATTGAGATGCTTCATGTTAATATAACAGCGGTTCATATGCTTACTAAATTCTTCTTAAAAGATATGGTAAAAAAAGACAAGGGCATGATTTTAAATGTTGCTTCAAGTGCTTCATTTTTTCCAGGACCATTAATGAGTTCCTACTATGCTAGTAAATCTTATGTTTATCGTCTTTCTCTTGCAATTTCCGAAGAACTTCGAAGACGAAAAAGCAAGGTTCAAATCTCAGTTTTATGTCCAGGACCAGTCGATACAAATTTCAACGAAAGAGCAGGAGTAGAATTTGCCGTAAAACCCCTTACAAGCCGTTATGTAGCACAATATGCAATTGATCAAATGTTAAAGGGAAAGACAGTTATTATTCCAGGTTTTAAAATGAAGTGTGCCAAATTTTTTAGTCACTTTGTCAGTGATAAAAGACTTGCACGTCTATCATATAATATTCAACAAAAGAAAAGTAAATGATGAAAAGAGGAGATGTAAAAAATGCAACCAGTATTAGAAGTAAAGGATTTATCTTACCATCCTCTTTTTTCTTCCCTTTCATTTTCACTGAGTGAGGGAAGTGTAGTGATGGTATCCGGTTCCAATTGTTGTGGTAAAACAACACTTATTAAAATTTTAGCAGGTATTATATCAACAACACAATCTGTTTTTTTAGAAGGACAAGCTTTAGAGACGATTCCTTCTAAGCAAAAACAAAAAGATTTATCATTGTTATTTGAAGAAAACTTTACCTTTCATTCTCTCACATTACAAGATGAGATGAATACCATTTGTTTAGAATATGAAATTCCAAATTCTAATCAAGAAGAGGTGGTAGAGCTTTTTTCCCTTTCCTCTTTTCTTAAAAAGAAAATAGCATCTTTAACACCTTTACAACAATTGAAGTCTTACTTAGGATTAGTAGCCCTAAAACATCCAAAAGTTGTGCTGTTAGATAATCCTTTTCAAAAGTTGAGCTATGAAGATAAGAAGATAATATTAAAAGATTTTTCTACTTTAAAGAAAATGGGAATTACGATTTTAATTACATCTTCTAATTTAGAGGACTCTCTTTTTGTGGATCAATTGCTTATATTAAATCAAGGTGGTATTTTAATAGAAGGACTTCCTTTAAAAGTATTAAAAGAAGATAGTGTTCTCAATAAAATCGGATTACAATTACCTTTTTTTGTTGATTTATCCTTAAAATTACAATATTATAATTTAATAGATAAAATTTATTTGGATCAAGAAAGCTTGGTGGAAGAATTATGGAAATCAAACTAAAAAATCTTTCTTGTGAGACATTGCAACAATTAAATATTGTTTTAGCAGAAAAAAAGATCATTGCAGTAACAGGGGAAGAAAAAGAACTATTTTTAAATATTCTTCATTTAAAAGAAAAAGTAACAGGAACAATTTATATAGATGGTAAAAGACTTCTTCAAAAAAATAAAATTTGCTATCGCTCTTCTATTTATTTAGTCAAAGATAATTTGGATTATCCGACTCCAATAGCAACTGTTGGTGAGTATTTGCACTTTATGATTCAAAAACTACATCTTTCTTTCCAAAATGAAGAAAAGAAAATAAAAGATGCCCTTCATCTTGTGGGACTTCAAGAAGAAATGGTACATCGTTCGCTTCTGGCTCTTTCTTGCTCTGAGAAAAAATTACTTCGAATGAGCGAAGCACTACTGGTTAACCCTGAAGTTTTTTTACTAGAAAATCCTTTTGATAATTTAGATTATAAAAATATAAAAAAGTTAGTACGTATATTTAATAAATTAAAAGAAAAATATCAAAAAACAATTGTTTTTACAACAGATAATTGTGAAGAAATTTATCAATATGCAGATGATGTCATTATCCTAAAGAAAGGAACAGTTTTATTAGAAGGAACAGTTAGTGAAGTTTATTCAAATAAAATGATTTTAGAAAAAGAAAAAATTTCCGTTCCAAAATCTATTTTATTTTCAGACTATGTGCAAGAAAAAAAAGGAATTCATCTAGATTATTATAAAGATATTCGAGATTTAATTAAAGAAATTTATCGAAAGATTTGAGGTGATATTTTTTGCGTTTTTGCATATGTTTTTCTTATGAAGGAACTGCCTATTATGGCTACCAAAGGCAAAATAATTTAAAGACGATTCAAAGTGTTATGGAAGAGGCACTTTTTAAGATTAATCATTCGAAAAAAGTCCTATTGCATTCATCAGGAAGAACGGATAAAGGTGTTCATGCTCTTTGTCAAATTGCTCACTGTGATTTGGATGTTCAAATAACACCGCATCAGCTAAAAAGAGCTTTAAATACTTTTTTACCAGATGATATTTATGTAAGAAAATCTATTTTAGTAGATGAAGAGTTTCATGCAAGATATATGGTTTTAAATAAGACTTATCAGTATCGAATTAATATGGGGGAGTTTGATCCATTAAGAAGAAGATTTGTTTATCAACATAACTATCCATTAAATGTCGATAATATGAAAAAAGCGATTCAATATTTTGTGGGAGAACATGATTTTCGAGCTTTTGTAACAGAAAATGAAACGAAAGACAATTGTGTTCGAACAATTGATATTGCAACCTGTAAAATCGATCCGTCGTTTCCAAATGAAGTGGTTTTTACATTTAAAGGAAAAGGATTTTTACGGTATCAAGTTAGGAATATGGTTGGTATTCTTATAAAGGTGGGTACAGGAAAAATATCACCGGATAAAGTGGGAGAAATTTTAGAGAGTAAAGATCGAAGCAAAAATGGAGCAACGGCTCCTGCATGTGGATTAACGCTCACCAATATTCAATTAATAGATGAATATCAAGCTCTTTTGGATTAAATATTTCTTATTTTTGGTTGACTTTTAAAACAACTTCCCGTATAATCAAAATCGGTACATTTTATATCCCCACATAAATTAAGTCTTGGGAAAACTTAATTTAAGTAAAGGAGAACATTATGACAAGTTATATGCAAAAGAAAGAAACCGTTGAACGTAAATGGTATGTAATTGATGCTTCTGGTGTATCATTAGGACGTGTAGCAAGCAAAGCTGCACATATCCTTCGTGGTAAACATAAGGCAACTTTTACACCTCATATTGATTGTGGAGACTATATTATTATCATCAATGCTGATAAAGTAAAGTTAACTGGAAATAAGCTTGAAGATAAGAAGTATTATAGTCATTCTGGGTATCCAGGAGGATTGCGTGAGAGAACTGCTAAAGAAATGGTTGAAAAATATCCTGTAGAAATGGTTGAAAAAGCTGTTAAGGGAATGCTACCAAAAAATCGTTTAGGTCGTCAAATGTATCGAAAATTATTTGTATATACTGGCGATACTCATCCACATATGGCTCAAAAGCCAGAAATGTTGGAAGTAAAGTAGGAGGGAATAGGTAATGGCAAATAATAAAAAAGTATACCAAGGAACAGGACGCAGAAAGACAAGTATTGCTCGTGTTCGCATGGTATCAGGAACAGGAAAAATTACAGTAAATGGACGTGATGTTCATGAATATTTCCCTTATGAAACTTTAGTTATGGATTTAATGCAACCACTTGATGCTACCAATACAGCAGATATGTATGATATTACAGTGGATGTAAAAGGTGGAGGATTTCAAGGACAAGCAGGAGCAATTCGCTTAGGAATTACAAGATGTTTATTATTAGTAGATGCGAATACGCCAGCTGATTCTGAAAACAGTTATCGTAAAATTCTTAAAAAAGAAGGATTTATTACTCGCGATGCTCGTAAGAAAGAACGTAAAAAACCAGGTCTAAAAAAAGCACGTCGTGCACCACAATTCTCAAAACGATAGGAAATGTTCAATGTTTCAAAGCTCGATTTTTCGGGCTTTTTTGCTTTTTTAATCCAGAAATTAGTATCTTTCTTTTTTCATTAGAATATGCTAATTTTATTACAAGTGGAGGTTAGAGATGAAAGAAAAGAAAAAAAATCAAATATTTAAAAGTTTGTTTTTATTCACATTTGGCTGTATTTTTGGTTATGTTTTTGAAACTATTTTGTGTTTTTTTCAATTTGGTCACTATGAAAGTAGGCAAGGACTAATTTATGGACCATTTAATGTCATTTATGGATTTGCATTTATGTTTGCACCTATTTTACTTGAAAAATACAAAGATAAGCCAGTTTACTTATTTTTGCTTTCATTTTGTTATGGCGGTATTTATGAATATTTATGTTCTTGGTTTCAAGAAACATTTTTTGGAACTATATCTTGGGATTATCGAACACACTTTTTAAATTTTGATGGCAGAACGAGCCTATTTATGATGTGTGTTTGGGCAGTGATTGGATTTCTATTTATAAAAATTTGTTATCCTCTTCTTTTGAAACTGATGCAACAAATTAAAGAAATATTTTATAAACCACTTACTCTTATTTTTACTGTATTTTTTGTAGTAGATATTCTTCTTTCTTCCCTTGCAATGATAAGAGAACAAGAACGATTGAAAGGACACGAGGCACTTACCCTTATTGGTCGATGGGTTGATAAAACTTATCCGTCTCAATTTTTAGATGAAGTTTATCCACATCGTATGGAGCCTGAGACATTAAAAGAACTCCGGACTAACCCAGAGCTACATCAAGAACCATCATAATAGAAAATCCAATTAAAGTAAAGAAAGCCATTAGGTCTTTTTTTTGGTTGGCTTGACTTTCAGGAATAAGTTCTTCTACGACAACATAAATCATAGCACCTGCTGCAAAAGAAAGTAAAAATGGAAGAAGTATTTGAATTTTTATAACTAAAAGAGCACCTAAAATGGCGGCAATTGGTTCAACAATCCCACTTAATTGCCCAATAAAGAAAGCTTTTTTACGACTAAATCCATCACGTCTTAATGGAAGAGAAACTGCACTTCCTTCAGGAAAGTTTTGTAAGCCAATACCAAGAGCAAGTGTCATTGCAGCAGCAAGACTTGCTCCACTAATATGATAAGAAATAGAACCAAATGCGACTCCGACTGCTAATCCTTCAGGAATATTGTGCATTGTAATAGAAAAAACAAGTAAAAAACATCTCTTTAGACTTCCTTGATGCACTGAAGTCTGTTTTTTATTTTGAAGAAAAAAATTATAAATTTTATCACTGAAAAATAAAAGAAGTCCTCCACTTAAAAATCCAAGTAAAACAATCAACCATGAAATCATATTTAATTTCTCAGCCATTGAAATAGCTGGTTCTAAAAGAGACCAAAAGGATGCTGCAATCATAACTCCAGCAGCGAACCCTAACATTGCATCCATAACACTTTTATTGACTTTTTTAAAAAAGAAGACAACACTTGCTCCAGCAGCTGTAATAGACCAGGTAAATAACGCTGCAATAAATGCTTGTAAGACTGGATTTAAACTTATCCAAAAATTATCCATAAAATCCTCCTTATCGTATCCTATTCTAAGAAGGAAAAAATGGGTGGGCATTTTATTCAAAATGAATATTCGAATTTTTAAGATACATCTTTATTTGTCGACGAAGTCTTAAAAGAGCCTCATCTTTTGCTTTAGCTTCAATCATAATATCTATATCTTGATTGCTTTTTTCTAAAAGAGAATAAAATTTAAAAAAGTCTTTCCAAGCTATATAGTCACTATGATACCATTTATGTTTTTGATTTAGAGAGGAAGAAAAATGAATTTTAGGTGGCAATTCTTCATCTTTCCAGGTATCTAAAATCAATGGGAAATAAGTTTCTAATTTTTCTTTTCCGTGATTACAATAGTGATGTAAAACATCTAAAACCATTGGAATATGAAGTTCTCTACAAAGGTTTAGAGTATCTGAAACAGTATAAGACTTATCATCATTTTCTAATACAATTCTTTTTTGAATATCCGTGGGAAGCTTTTGAAAATTCCTTTTAAATCTCATTAAAGCTTCATCTTTTCCTCCTTCACGACTTCCAACATGAAGAATAATTTTACAAGGAATATTCATAGCATCTGAAATGTTTTTGATGTAAGTTAATATTCGAAGAGCAACCTCAAAATAATCTTCTTTGGCACTATTTAAAAGACAAAATTGATCGGGATGAAAATCCACCCTTATTTTATTCTTTTTAATATATGCACCTATATTTTCCCAATCTTTTTGGAATGGTTTAATATAGTCAAAAGTCATCTCTTTGTGGGTTGCAAGTGGAATTAAAGTTTGACTAATTCTAAAAAAATGAATGTTATTTTCTACGTTATATTGAAGAATTTTTTTCAAGTTCTTTAAATTTTCTGTAACAATTGAAGTCCATTTTTCTTTTTTCTGTTCATCAGATAATTTTTGAAAATTGGTATAAGTTAGAGTGTGACAATAGCTTTCAAGTAGTGTTTTAGAAATAGCTACATATCCCAATCTTACTCTCATTTTTATCACCTTTTTTTAGAATAGCCTAAAATAAAGAAAGTATGAAACAATTTCCATGATTGTTCAAAAATAAATTATAGGAAAAGTTAGAAGAAGTGAACTTTAGAGTTCAATAATTAAAAAAAGAGTTGCATCTTCGTTGAAATAATTGTAAAAAAATGGGAAGTTCCACGAATAAATTACTTGCATTTTGATTTTTGATAGTATACAATTGATTTATAAAGTACTTAATACTTTATGAGGGAGGATAGACATATGAAAATAACATCTGTCAATGTAAGAAAAGTAGAAAAAGAAGGAAGTCGTATGAAAGGAATTGCCTCTGTTTTATTAGATGACAGTTTTGCAGTACACGATATCCGAATTATTGAAGGAGATAATGGATTATTCATTGCAATGCCTTCAAGAAAAACACAAACTGGAGGATATAGAGATATTGCACATCCTATCAATCCTGAAGTACGTTCAATGTTTGAAGATGCAATCATTGAAGCTTATAAAAATGCCAAAGATGAAGAGACTACTGAAGAATAGTCTTTTCTTTTCGTTCTAAAACCCTTTTTTAATTCATAAAGTTTTTTAGGAGGAATTTTATGGATAAACAAGGAACAATCAGTACTTATAATCATGGTATTACGTTAACAGAAAGAAAAAATCTCATGATTACAGGTGTTAAGAAAATTGAAAATTTTGACAGTGAAGAATTCTTGCTAGATACCATTATGGGGTTTCTTGTTGTGAAAGGAGAAGGACTAGAACTTATTAAATTAGATACATTACAAGGGACGGTTGCAATTAAGGGTCAGGTCAATGGTTTTACTTATATCGAAGAGGGAAAAAATAAAAATAAAGATGAAGGACTTTTTAACCGGCTTTTTAAATGAGTTTAGATTTACAAATAAAAAGTTTATTCATCTCTTTTCTTTTTGGTAGCTTTTTTTCATGTTTTTTTAATTTGAATTATCGTATTTTATTTACAAAGAAAAAAGTCATTCGACTTATCAGCAATATCTTATTTGCTCTTATTATGAGTCTTTCTTATTTTCTTCTTTTAAAGAAAATGAATGAAGCTATTTTACATCCTTATTATTTCTTTCCATTTTGTTTGGGATTTTTTATTTTCTTTCCAAAAACAAAAAAATTTCGAAAACTGCAATATTGGATATTTAAACATGACAAATAGTGTAAAATTCTTTTCTTTTTTTCTTCTTTCTTAGAACTTGCCTTTTATTTTTGCTATAATATATTTTAAGATAGAAGGTGATAATGTTGGCAAAGAAGAAACAAGCACGTAAAAAAGTAAAACGTTTTTTCCTTTTTGGAATTGGTTCTATTGTTGCAATTACTCTTACAACATACACTTTAGGAAAATATTGGGTTGATATTTATAGTAAATATCAAGAAAAGAAAGTTTTAGATAAAGAACTTGTTTCTTTAAAGGAAAAAGAAGAAGCTTTAAAAGTCGATGTGGATAAATTACAAGATCCAGACTACATTGCTCGATATGCAAGAGAAAAATATTTATATTCAAAAGACGGAGAGTATATTCTAAGAATTCCATAGAATTACTCTTTTTATTATTTTCTAAAAAAATGAAGTTTTGCCCCTTTTTTCGACTTTTTTTGACCAATTTAACTGGTTATTATTTTCTCGGTGATATTATGCTTTATATTCTTTTTCATTACTTTTATTATCAAGCCGTTGAAATCATTATTCATAAGTGGCATCTAAAACATTCTCTGTTTTACTTGTTAAGTGTATTTTTAAGTGCTATTCTTTTTGGAAGAGTACAATTGTTGATGCCAAACTTCACCTTTTATCTCAACGCATCTTTTAAAGCATTTCTTCTTCTTATACTTTATTTTTCTTTTCTTCGAATAAAAATAGCTTTTTTAAAGAAAATGAGATAAAATGAAATGGGTGGTAACGAAATGAATAGTGATTTACTCAATGAATTTGCATTAACACCTTCTACAGTAGTTGTTTTAGGTTGTTCTTATGGACCTGATTCAATGGCACTTTTTCACCTTTTACTAGAAAAACAAAAGAAAATACCATTTAAATTAATTATTGCACATGTAAATCATAATAAAAGACGCGCAAGTATTAAAGAAAAACAGGCTTTAGAAGAGATTTGTAAAAGAGTAGAAGTTCCTTTTGAATATATGAAAATAGAAAATTATGGAGAAGATAACTTTCATAATGAAGCAAGAAATATTCGCTATCGTTTTTTTGATCAAGTCTGTCAAAAATATCAAGCAACTTATTTAATGACAGCACATCATGCAGATGATTTAATGGAGACTATTCTAATGCGAATTGTACGAGGGGCGACTTTGTCAAGTTATGCAGGTTTTTCTAAAGTGGTTGATTGTCCGAATTATCAATTAGTAAGACCTCTATTTGAAGTCACTAAAAAAGATATTCTTACTTATTGCAAAAAAAATCAAGTTCCATATGCAGTTGATCAGACAAACTTACAAAGTGTTTATACAAGAAATAGGTATCGAAAAAAAATATTACCCTTTCTCAAAAAAGAAGATGAAAATGTCCATCTTCATTTTCTCCAATTTCATAAAAAACTCATGGAAGCAAGTAACTATATTGAAAAAGAGACTGAAGTCATATATCAGAAACTTCTATGTAATGATGATTTTTCTTTTTCAATCTCAAAATTTAAAACAATTGATCCCTTCATTCAAAAAGAAATCATTGCTAAAATGTTGTCTTCTTTTTATCAAGATGATTTGGTTTTAATCACTGAAAAACACATTTACTTAATTCTTGATTTAATTCGTAGAAAAGCAAGTTCATCTGTGATACAGCTACCGAATGAAGTGGAGGCTGTTAAAAGTTATGATCAGTTTTATTTAAGAAAAGTAGTAGCGACAATTAATAGTTATGATATTGAAATATCTTCTTATGTAAAGCTTCCTAATGGACACGTTTTAACGAAAGAAAAAGAATGCAATGAGAATGGAAATCATGTGATAAGACTTTCATCTAAAGAAGTAAAATTGCCTCTTTTTGTAAGAACAAGGAAAGTGGGAGATAAAATTGCTTTAAAAGGTCAAAGTGGACATAAAAAAGTCAAAGATATTTTAATTGATGAAAAGATACCACTATCTGATCGAGAGCTATGGCCTATTGTTGTTGATTCAAAAGGTGAGATTGTTTTTATTCCAGGATTAAAAAAATCGAAATTTGATAAGAAAAAAACGGAAAGTTATGATATAATACTGAAATATCAGTAAAAAGGAGGAAAAAAGCATGAATGTTAATAAAAAAACAGTAAAGCGTGGATTGTTACCTTATTTATTTTTATTACTTATTATGTTGGGTATTTTTTACTTTTTTAACGTATTAAATCAAAAAGTAAATGTTCTAAACTATAATGAATTTATGGAAGTCATCAATAATGGTGATATTGAAGAGTTGACTTTAGTTCCAAGGGAGAGAGCACTCACTTATGAGGTTCAAGGAAGATTAAAAAAATATGAGGAAAATGAAACTTTCTTTGCGCGTCTTCCACTGAGTGAAGAAGTGATGAAACGTCTTGTTGAAGCAAGTGAAGTTCAAGATTTTAAATTTACAACGGAAGCAGATCCAGAGTCCAGTTCATTGTTATTAATTGTCGTTAATGTACTTCCTTTTGTACTTGTTATTGGAGCAGCGTTCTTCTTAGTAAGTAGACAAGTTGCTGGCAATAAGAGTTCTATGGATTTTGGAAAGAGTAAAGCTCGACTTTCATCCGATAAAAATAAAGTAACATTCAAAGATGTTGCAGGACTTAAAGAAGAAAAAGAAGAAGTCAGTGAACTAATCGACTTTTTAAAAAATCCGAAAAGATTTCAAAAATTGGGAGCACGTATTCCAAAAGGAGTATTACTCTATGGTCCTCCTGGTACAGGTAAGACTTTGCTAGCAAGAGCAGTCGCAGGGGAAGCCAATGTACCATTCTACTATATTAGTGGTAGTGACTTTGTAGAGTTGTTTGTTGGTGTGGGTGCTAGTCGTGTTCGTGATATGTTTCAACAAGCAAAAAGAACAGCTCCTTGTCTTATCTTTATCGATGAAATCGATGCTGTAGGTCGTCAACGTGGAACAGGACTTGGTGGTGGACATGATGAACGTGAACAGACACTAAATCAATTACTAACAGAGATGGATGGTTTTGGAACCAATGAAGGAATTATTATTATTGCTGCAACCAACCGTCCTGATGTTTTAGACCCAGCACTTCTACGTCCAGGAAGATTTGATCGTCAAGTCACTGTTAGTTTACCTGATGTAAAAGGACGTGAAGAAATTTTAAAAGTTCATGCTCGTAATAAAATATTAAAAGAAAATGTAACCTTAGAAAATATTGCCAAAAGAACGCCAGGATATAGTGGTGCAGATCTTGAAAACTTACTCAATGAAGCAGCACTTCTTGCAGTTCGAAGAAACAAAGAGGCTATTGGGATGAGCGAAATAGATGAAGCAAGTGATCGTGTCTTAATGGGACCTGCTAAAACAAGTAAAAAATACAGTGAAGATGATCGTAAACTTGTTGCTTATCATGAATCCGGTCATGCTGTATTAGGTCTTAAATTAAGCAATGCTAGTACTGTTCATAAAGTCACTATTATTCCAAGAGGTGGAGCAGGTGGCTATAATATGATGCTTCCAAGTGAAGAAAAGATTTGTTCAACAAAGACAGATTTACTCGAACAAATTACAGGACTTCTTGCAGGACGTGTTGCAGAAGAAGTTGTCTTTAAAGAAGTGACAACTGGTGCTGAGAATGATTTTTCAAAAGCAACGAAAATTGCTCGCAGTATGGTAACTGAATATGGAATGAGTGATTTAGGACCTATGCAACTAGAACAACAAGAAGGAAGCGTTTTCTTAGGACGTGATTACAATAAGTCAAGAAACTTCTCTAATGAAGTTGCACATGAAATTGATACTGAAATGCGTAAAATTATTGAATCATGCTATGAAAAAGCACGAACAATTATTAATGAAAATAGAGATTTATTGGATTTAATTGCAAATACTTTGCTTGAATATGAAACACTTACTAAAGAACAAATTGATTATTTAGTAGAACATGGAAAAATGAAAGATGAAGATAGTGAGACATCTTTAGAAGAGATGAGTCTTACAAGATTAAAAGAAATTGCAAAAGAAAAAGGAATTAAAGGTTATACTAAAATGAATAAAGCTGAATTGCTAAAAGAGTTGGATTCATAAAAAGAACTTGAAAAATAGTTCTTTTTTGTGTA
>CANQHD010000005.1 GCA_947623625.1 uncultured Bacilli bacterium | reverse complement strand
CGAGGTGTAGAAAGTGAAAAAAGTCAAAGAAGAAAAAGAAAAAATTGTAAAACCTATTCATGAATTTAAGGAATTTATCTCTCGTGGAAGTGTTTTTGATATGGCAGTTGGTGTGATTATCGGAGGTGCTTTTGGAAAGATTGTTACAAGTTTAGTAAGTGATGTTTTAATGCCTTTGATTGGAGTTTTTTTGGGCGGACTAGATTTCAGCAATTTGTCTATTAAAATTAATGATGCAACAATTGCGTATGGTTCTTTTATTCAGTCTATTGTTGATTTTTTAATTATTGCCATTTGTATCTTTATTATGGTAAAGATATTTACCGTATTAAAACATGAACAAAAAAAAGAAAAAGAATCTGTTCCAACTAAGAAACCAGATGAAGTCATTTTATTAGAAGAAATTCGTGATTTATTAAAAAAACAGCAATAACTTTAAAAAAGGGTTGATAGTGAATGCAGTGGAAAATAAAGACAGTTCCAATAAAGAATCAAGTGGGATTAGCTCCAATGGCGGGTGTATCGAATCCAGCTTATATGAAAATTTGTGAAGAAATGGGTGTAGGGTATGCCGTTACAGAGCTGATTAGTGCAGAAGCAGTCGTACGAAACAATTCAAAAACATTTGAAATGTTAAGGGGAATTGAGACGTTGAAAATCCCTGTTGGTATTCAGATTTTTGGTTCTTCTGCTCCTGTTATGGCACAAGCTGCCAAAATTTTAGCAGATATGTATCCGATTCAATTTATTGATATTAATATGGGGTGCCCTGTTCCAAAAGTTGCAGTACGCTCATCTGCTGGAAGTGCTCTTTTAAAAAATCCGAATAAAGTTTTTGAAATAGTATCTCAAGTAGTTGAAAGTATCTCTATTCCTGTGACTGTAAAAATAAGAAGTGGTTGGGATCAAGAATCTATTAATGCTTGTGAAATTGCAAAAATTTGTGAGGAAGCAGGAGCAAGTGCAATCTTTGTTCATCCAAGGACAAGAAGTCAAGGGTATAGTGGATTATCCAACTGGCAAATTATTAAGCAAGTGAAGGAAACCGTTCATATTCCAGTGATAGGAAATGGTGATATAACAACGCCTTTTCTTGCCCAGAAAATGCTCAATGAAACTGGATGCGATGCAGTGATGATTGGAAGAGGTGCTTTAGGAAACCCTTGGTTAATTAAAGATACTGTTTTATATCTTGATAAAGGAATTCTTCCAAAAAAGATCAGTTATCAAGAAAAAATAGATATGTGTCTTCATCATTTAAAATATTTAAATCAATTTAAAAGTGAACACTATGCAGTACTTGAAATAAGAAGTCATATTGCTTGGTATTTAAAGGGAATTCCCTCAGGAGTAAATGTCAAAAATAAAATATTTCAATGTAAAACACTTTGTGATATAATGCAAGTATTAAAGAAATTTAAGGAGGATTTCCATGAATAAAGCAAGTTTTGGAGCACGAGTTTGTGCCTATTTAATTGATATCTTTTTAGTGTCTTTTGCTACTAGTTTTATATCTGTTATGATTCCTGAGTCTAAAAGTGTTGAAAAACTCTATAAAGAACAAAATGAAATTATAGAAAAATATAGTGAGGGAAAAATGAATATGATGACATATCTCAATCAAAGTCTAGATTTAAGTTATCAGCTTTCTAGACAAACAGCTCTTTTTTCTATCATTAGTATATTCTTCTCTATTTTATATTTTTGTGTTTATCCATTTTATCATCAAGGTCAAACAATTGGGAAGAATCTCTTAAAGATAAAGGTTCAGAAGCAAGATAACTCTAAATTGACAATGAATGATTTAGTGATTCGATCATCTTTGATTAATTCTATTTTCTTTAATATTATTGTAACAGCACTCGTTTTACTAGCGAGCAAAGATGTTTATATTTGGGGAAGTACTATTTTAGATACTGTTCAATATTTATTTGTGATAATTAGTGTTTTCTTAGTGGCATTTTCAAAAGAAAAGAATGGATTGCATGATAAATTAGTTCAAACAGAAGTCGTTAAAGTTGATTTACGTATCAAGGAAATGGAGGGAGAAAAATGCGAGAGTTAACAGAACAAGAAATTGTAAGACGTGAAAAAGTAGAAAAAATTAAAGAAACAAGAAATCCTTATCCTGAACGTTACGAAGTAACACATAGTCTAGAGGAAGCTTCTCATCTAGAAGATGAGACTAAAGATGTCTCAGTGGCAGGACGTATTGTGTTCATGAGAAAAATGGGCAAGATGAGCTTCTTAAAATTAAGAGATATTGATGGGGATTTACAAGTTTCTGTCAAAATTGATTTAATTGGTGAAGAAGAATATGAATTCTTTAAAGCCAATATTGATATTGGTGATTTTATAGGAGCAGTTGGAGAAATTTTTACAACACATACAGGGGAAAAAACATTAAGAGCCGATAAAATTACTTTTTTAGGGAAAGCTCTTCGTCCACTTCCAGAAAAATTTCATGGTCTTCAAGATCCAGAACTTTGTTATCGAAACCGCTATGTGGATATGATTATGAATGAAGAGACAAGACATCGCTTTAAAATTCGAATGAAATTTATCAAAGAACTTCGTAATTTTCTCGATAATCTTGGGTATTATGAAATTGAAACACCTATTTTAAATAGTAAAGCCAGTGGAGCTGTTGCTCGTCCTTTTGTTGCTCATCATAATGCACTTGATTTAGATGTTTATTTAAGAATTGCTCCTGAGACATATATGAAAAGAGCTGTTATTGCAGGAATGCCTAAAGTTTATGAAATTGCAAGATGTTTTCGTAATGAAGGAATGGATGCGACTCATTTGCAAGACTTTACAATGATCGAGTGCTATCAAGCCTATTATAATTATCAAGATAATATGAAATTAATTCAAAAGATGCTTCAAACAATTATTCAAAATATTTTTGGGACTTTAACGATTTTAATTGGCGATAAAACAATTGATATGAGTGGAGATTGGCCTAGTGTTTCATTCCGTGAACTTATTTTAAAATACGCTAACATTGATATTGAAGTTTTTGACACAAGAGAAAAGCTACTTAAGAAAATTCAAGAAGAGCACATTGAACTTGATAGTGAAACACCAATTGAAAAACTTGGATATGGTAATTTAGTAGATTATCTTTATAAAAAAGTTGCCAGACCTCACATTTTAACCCCTATTTACTTAACAGAACATCCGATTAGTTTATCACCACTTGCAAGAGCGAATGATGAGCGACCTCAAATTACAGATCGTTTTCAATTGGTAGTCAATGGTGCTGAAATTGTAAATGGATTTAGTGAACTTGTTGATCCACAAGAACAAGAAAGACGACTTTTACAACAAGCATCGCTTAAGGCACAAGGGGATGAAGAAGCAATGGATATGGATTATGATTATATTCATGCAATGGAATATGGAATGCCTCCAATTTCAGGTTGGGGAATGGGAATTGATCGTATTGTTCAACTCTTAACAGGAAGCGAAAATATTAAAGATGTGGTTCTCTTCCCATTAATGAGACCTTTAGATGAAAAATAAAATAAGAGAGGAAAAAAACCTCTTTTTTTTTGAAATTTTGGTAAAAAAAAGGGGCAAATTGTTGTCAAATATAGTGTTTAAAAGTATAATGAAGTTGAAAGGAGAAGAAAAGATGAAAAAACATAACATATTCAAAGTTATCTTAATTACGCTTGCTTTGTTCATGGTACTGACTTGGATTTTTCCATCTGCTATATTTCAATCAGCATATGATGAGCAAGGAAGAATTCAAATGGGAATATTTGATATTTTCACATATCAAAATACATCTCTTTCCTATTTTGGACAAATTTCCTTATTTGTCTTATTGATTGGTGGATTCTATGGTCTTTTAAATAAGACAGGTGCTTATCGCAGAATGTTAGATTCTCTTGCTAAAAAGTTCAAAGGTAAGGAATGGTTAGCACTAACAATTATTATGATTCTTTTTGCAGTACTCACATCAGTTTGTGGACTACAGATGGGACTTTTAATTTTCTTCCCATTTGTTATTTCCTTAACACTATTGATGGGTTATAGCAAATTAGCTGCTATTTCTGTGACTGTAGGATCAACTCTAGTAGGATTAATGGGAACCACTTTTGCAACAACGACAACAAATGTACTCGTTCAATATCTTTCTTTGGAAGTGTTAGATGGAATATGGGCAAAAGTAATTATCTTAGTCGTAGGACTCATTTTATTAATTCTAAATGTTTTAAAATTTGGAAAGAAACAAAATGTAAAAGAAGAAAAGGATAAAGATGATTTTCTTCCAGCTGCAGTTAAATCAACAGCAAAAGGAAAGACAAAGAAAATATGGCCATTAGTTGTCGTATTTGATGTTATCCTCCTTATCATGATTTTATCTTTTATTTCATGGAATGGAGCTTTTGGACTCACGATTTTTGATGAGGCAACCAATGCTGTTACTGGATTTAAATTATTTGGCTTTCCAATCTTTGGAAAACTTTTAGGAACGACACTCAATTCATTTGGTTATTGGTCTATTGGAGAACTTGGCACAGTACTATTAGTTGCAATCATTGCTCTTAAGTTTATTTATAAAATTAAGTGGGATGATGCGATAGATGGATTCGTTGAAGGGGCTAAAAAAGCACTATTGCCAGCCGTTATTATTATTTTAATTTATAGTGGTTTGGTTATTACAACTTATCATCCATTCCAATTGGTTATTTATAAAGCAATTTTAGAGATTACCAAAGGATTTAATGTCTTTACAGCAGGAATTGTTGCATTGCTTGCAGGATTATTTAACGTTGAACCATCTTATGCATTTCAAAGTGTTATTCCATATCTTGCATCCATTGTTACAGATACAAAACTTTATCCATTAATTGCAACGATGTTTCAATCATTATATGGAGTAGTTATGCTTGTAGTACCAACTTCTGTTCTTTTAATGATATCACTTGCATATTTAAAAGTCTCTTATAAAGATTGGATTCAGTATAGTTGGAAACTCTTCTTAGAATTAATTGTTGTTTTATTTATAGTTTTCACAGTACTTATGCTTATTTAAAAGGAAGTTTCAAAAGGACTTCTTTTTTTGTTGAATACTATTTTTCGAAAAGAAGCAACAAAAACTTATAAAGATAGACATAAAATTTGTACAAATTGTCATTATTTTGGGGACATAAATTCTTGAAAGTAGGGGAAAATTTACCATAGAATAGAATTTGAAAGGAGAGATTTAATTGTTCTCAAAATTTAGTGAAGAAGCACAAAAAATATTATTACAAGCCAAGGAAGAAATGCAGTCACTTTCTCATCCATATGTTGGAAGTGAACATCTCCTTTTAGCTATTTTGAAAGAAGAAGATGAACCACTTACGAAGAGATTAAAAAGTTATTCAATAACATATGATAGATTTCGAAAGGAACTTATTGATGTTGTTGGTACTGGTAAAAATAAAAGTAATTGGTTTTTATATACACCCCTTTTAAAAAGGGTTTTAGAAACTGCTATTTTGAATGCAAAAGAAGAAAAAACAGACGTAAGCGTTGAAGAACTTTTTCTATCTTTACTAGAAGAAGGAGAAGGCGTTGCGATAAGACTTTTAATCGGCATGAATATTGATGTTGATAAACTTTATAGTGATTTATCAACACACTTTATTGAAAAGAATGCAAAGAATAAAAAAAGGCTTTATATTGAAGAGTTTGCTGTTGATTTTAATCAAAGAGCAATGTTAGGAAATATTGATCCTGTAATCGGAAGAGATAAAGAAATTGATAGATTGCTTGAAATATTATCAAGACGGAATAAAAACAATCCTTTATTATTAGGAGAAGCAGGTGTTGGAAAAACAGCAATTGTTGAAGAGTTGGCACGAAGAATTGTCGAAGGTGATGTTCCAGATGATTTGAAAAATAAAAGAATTTTATCTGTTTCTATGGCAGGTCTTATTGCAGGTACTAAGTATCGAGGTGAGTTTGAAGAACGTGTTGGAAAGCTTTTAAAAGAAGTGGAAGAAAGCGATGAAATTATTGTTTTTATTGATGAGATTCATACACTTGTCGGTGCAGGAGGAGCAGAAGGAGCTATTGATGCTTCCAATATTTTAAAACCAGCACTTGCTCGAGGAAAACTCAAATTAATAGGAGCCACAACAACAGAAGAATATCGAGGATTTATCGAAAAAGATAAAGCTCTTGATCGAAGATTTCAGCCCATTTATGTTGAAGAACCAAGCGAAGAAGCAGTCTATCAAATTCTAAAAAAATTAAAACCTATTTATGAAAGCTTTCACTCTGTAAAAATGACGGATTCTATCTTAAAACTAATTATTCATCTATCCAACCAATATATTTACACAAGATACCAACCAGATAAAGCCATTGATATATTAGATGAAGTTTGTGCTCGAGCTTCATTACAAGAAAATAGGGAAGATGAGAAGAAAAAAGAAATTCAACGGGAGATAAAAAAATATGAGGAGCAAAAGAAAAATGCAATTTTAAAGCAGAATTTTGAAAAAGCAAGTTATTATAAGCAAAAAGAATTAGAGGCTACTAGCAAAAAAAATAAGTTGGAACTTCAAAATTTAAAAAAGAAAACGCCTGTTAAAATTACAGATGAAATGGTTGCAGAAGTTGTTTATTTAAAAACAAAAATTCCTGTTTATGAAGTTCTACCACAAGAACAGAAAAAATTAATTCAACTCTCTTCAAATTTAAAAAGTAAAATACTAGGGCAAGATAAAATTATTGATGATTTGTGTAAAATTACAAAACGAGTTCACTTTGGATTTGAACCAGAATCTAAAATTCATTCTTTCCTTTTTCTTGGAAAAACTGGCTTAGGAAAAACTTACTTAGTCAAAGAATATGCCTCCCTATTATATGGAAAATCCAGCTTCTTTAGATTAGATATGAGTGAATATAAAGAAGCGCATTCTGTCAGTAAAATTATTGGTTCACCACCAGGATATGTTGGTTATGATGATGGTTCTACACTTCTTGAAAAAGTAAGAAAACAACCCTTTTCCGTTATTCTAATTGATGAAGTTGAAAAAGCGCATCCAGATGTCTTAAAGCTCTTTCTTCAAATATTAGATGAAGGTATTATTAAAGACTCTAAGGGAAGAGAAGTTCATTTTAATCATGTCTTTCTATTTATGACATCTAATTTAGATAGTAAGAATTATTCACTAGGATTTTTAGAAGGAAAAACACAAACTTTAAAAGAACTAGAATCTTTTGTTGGTGTTGAATTTATTAATCGTATTGGGCAAATCTATCATTTTGAACCTCTAACTGAAGAGACAATTTTATTAATTATCAAAAAACAACTTCAATTCTTGAAGAAAAAATATGAAAAAAAAGGTTTTCAACTAACTTTATCTTCATCTGTTGTGGATAAAATTTTAAATGAGTGTGAATATAAGAGGTTTGGAGCTCGTCGTATTGAAAAAGTGATTGAAGATAAAATTGAAACGGATATTATTGAAGCTTATTGTGAAGGAAAAACATGTATTGAACTATAATCACTAAAAAATTCTAGTACGTTTTGTTACTAGTTTTTTTTGCTCATTTCATTTCTTTTTAATTCGTGATATAATGTTAGGCAAATAAATAGAAATTCGCCGTATACTATAAAAGGAGGAATAAGATGCAAATTTATAATACATTAACAAAAAAAATAGAACCTTTTGTTCCCCATGAAGAGGGAAAAGTAAAAATTTATACTTGTGGTCCGACAGTTTATCATTATGCTCATATCGGTAATTTGCGTTCTTATCTTTTTGAAGATATTTTAGTGAAAACTCTTATCTTTTTAGGATATGATGTAACAAGAGTTATGAATATTACAGATGTAGGACACATGACAAGTGATGGAGATACAGGCGAAGATAAAATGTATAAAGGCGCCAAAAGAGAAGGGAAGACAGTTCAAGAAATTGCAGAGTTTTATACAAATGCTTTTTTAAAGGACTTAGAAAAACTTCATGTAAAAATGCCGGATATTTTAGAAAAAGCAAGCGATCATATTGATATTTATATTAAGATGATTGAGAAAATGTTAAAAGATGGTTATGCTTATCAAAAAGAGGGAAATATTTATTTTGACATTAGTAAAGCGACCAATTATTATCAATTATCTGGAAAAAAACAAGAAGAATTATTGATTGCTGTTCGTGATAGTGTTTCTTTAGATACTTTTAAAAAGAATCCATTTGATTTCGGTTTATGGTTTACGACAAGTAAATTTGAAAATCAAATCATGAAGTGGGATTCTCCTTGGGGAGTAGGCTATCCTGGTTGGCATATTGAGTGTTCTGGTCTTGCTTGTCATTATTTGGGAGAATACTTAGATATTCATTGTGGCGGTGTAGATAATATTTTTCCACATCATACGAATGAAATTGCTCAAAGCGAAGCTTATCTTGGACATCCTTGGTGCAAATACTGGATGCATGGAGGACACTTAAATGATAAAAGTGGTAAAATGAGTAAATCTAAAGGAGAAATATTAACACTTTCACTTCTTGAAGAAAAAGGTTATCCTCCTTTGGTTTACCGTTATTTCTGTCTGAATTCTCACTATCGAAATTCACTGACATTCTCTTATGAATCTTTAAAAGGAGCAAAGAGTGCATATGATAAATTAAAAAGACGCATTCAACTTTTATCACCTATCGGGGAAATTCAAAAAGATAAATTTCAAGACTATATCGAGGCGTTTAAAGAAGCTCTTTCTAATGATTTAAACACGGCAAGTGCTCTAACGATTCTTTATGATGTATTAAAAGATAAAATGATAACAGATGCAACAAAATATGATTTAATCAAGAAATTTGATACTGTCTTATCCCTTGGATTATTTGAAGACGAAGAGATAGATAATAAGATGAATACTGCTTATATTGAGAAAATGATAGAAAAAAGACGTCTTGCGAAAGAAAATAAAAACTATGAAGAAGCAGATGCAATTCGCAATCAACTTTTAAAAGAGGGAATTCGCTTAATTGATAATCGTGATGGTGTAACTTATGAACAAATAAAGGAGTGATACAATGTACTATTATAGTGGCTATGATTTTGTTGGTTATGGACTTATACTCATTGGTGTTTTAATTACGTTTCTTGCAGATGTTTATTTACAGACGAATTATCGAAAGATGAAAAGACGAAAAAACAGCAAAGGAATCACCGGAAGTGAAGTTGCAAGAGAAATATTAAAGCAGAATCAACTAGAAGATGTTTATGTAGTTGAGACAAAAGGAGTTTTATCGGATCATTATGATCCCAATCAGAAAGTTGTTCGTCTTTCTCATGATATCTATAATGGAACAACTATTGCTGCAATGGCTGTTGCATCTCACGAATGCGGTCATGCGATACAGGATAAGGAAGGCTATACTTTTATGCGCATTCGGTCTTTGATTATTCCTTTAGTGAACTTTGGATCACGGTTTGGATATATTGCAGTTTTATTAGGACTTATCTTTGGAATGATAAATCTTGCTTGGGTAGGGATTGGATTACTTTTATTCATTTTGCTTTTTCAACTTGTAACGCTTCCTGTTGAATTTGATGCATCCAAAAGGGCTAAGAGAGAACTAGACCGCTTAAAACTTGCTCAAGCAGGTGAAAATCAATCTGTATCTCGAATGCTTCATGCAGCAGCGTTTACTTATGTTGCTTCTTTATTAACAACGTTACTTGAAATAGGAAGACTTGTTCTTATTGTGATTGGTCGAAGTGATGATGATTAGGTGTGATGAGAGTGGATGAGATAAATATATTAGTACTTGCATACTTAGGTGATGCAGTTTATGAAAAATTTATTCGTGAATACTTAATTACAAAGGGATATCCGAATGTAAAAAGCTTACAGGAGGCTTCCCTTTCTTTTGTCAGTGCTAAAAGTCAAAGTGCTCTTTTAAAGAAACTTTTCGATCAAAACTATTTTAATGAAGATGAAATAAGTATTTTAAGAAGAGCTCGTAATGCAAAGAATCATCATAAGCCCAAAAACAGTGATGTCATGACTTATAAGTATGCAACTGCACTAGAGGCTGTAATTGGGTATCTTTCGTATACAAACAAAGATGAAAGACTTAAAAATTTATTAGAAAAAATTGTGGAGGAATAAGATGTATTTATATGGAAAGAATGTTGCAAAAGAATTTTTAAAACAAGAAAAAAAGTTAAAAATGATAAAAAAAGTGTATTTACAAGAAAGAATTTATGATGAAACAATGAAAAAAGCCTTTGAATTTGCAAAATTAAAGGTCGAAATTCTTTCAAAAGGCGAAATGGATCATTTGGTAAATGGACTTCATCAAGGTATAATCTTACTTGTCGACGAATATTTATATGCGTCGTTAGAAGAGATCATAGATAAGAGTCGTTTCCTTGTCATTTTAGATCACATAGAAGATCCACATAATTTAGGTGCAATTATTAGAACTTGTGCTGCTGCAGATGTTGATGCAGTAATTATTCCAGATAATCGTTGTGCATCCGTGACTGCAACCGTTATGAAAACAAGTGCGGGTGCCGTTTTGAATATGGATGTTGTTCAAGTTGTGAATTTGAATCAAACAGTCGATATTTTAAAGAAACATGGATTTTGGATTATTGGAACAGATATGGATGGAGTTGATTATCAATCCATTAACTATCATGGGAAAATTGCGATTGTTATTGGAAATGAAGGAAAAGGAATCTCTTCTCTTATGAAAAAAAATTGTGATTTCATTGCCTCTATTCCAATCTCTTCTAAAGTAGAAAGTTTAAATGCTTCTGTTGCTGCTGGACTTTTAATTTATGAGGCAAAAAGAAATAGAAAGTAGGAAAAAAATGAATGATTCAATGAATGATTATGAACTTCTTTATTTAGTTCATCAACAAGATGAAGAAGCCAAAAGTTTTTTGTATCAAAAATATCGAAGTATTTTAGTTCATTTTGCGAAAAAAAGTTATGCAAGTTGTAAATGTATTAATGGCATCTCATATGATGATTTTTATCAAGAAGCCTGTTATGGGTTTGAAAAAGCTATCCTTCATTTTGATGATGAGAAAAATATTCTTTTTTATACTTATGTTGTCTCTTGTATAAAGAATCAACTTTCACTATATAAAAGAACAATTACAAGGAAAAAAGACTATCCATTAAACTATGCAATTTCAATTCAAGAACCCTTAGAAAATGGTCTTTATTATGAAGATATTATTCCGAGCTTTGAAAAGCAGCCTTATGAAATTTGTGAAAATAATGATTTCGAACAAAAAATTAGAGATTTTCAAAATACACTTTGTTTTCAAGATGCTTGTATATTTGAACTGCGTTATAATGGATTTAAGTATCGTGAAATTAGTGAATTGTTAGATATTTCTATGCATAAAGTTTCTCATGCCTTAGAAAAATTAAAGAAAAAAAAGCCCTCTATTTTCTAGTTGAAAAGCCTAATAAAAAATAGTAAAATTAAAATAGGGAGAAGATAATATGGATGAGATAACATTAGAAGAGTGGGTAGGTCATTATCATTCAACAGATGAAATGCGTCAAGTTTTTTATGCGCAATCAACGGCTCTTAAGAAAACTCATCAGTATGGTTACTATGTTACAGATTTTAATCTAAGCCAAATTTTAGTAGGAGAGTTAGAAAAAAATCAAAAATATATTGTTTTTAAAGAAGTAAGTCCACTTCCAGAAAATCAAGAAAAAGAATATATGCAAAAAAATATTAAGACAGAGTGTTTTCAAGAAATTGGAATTTATTGTTCTATGCTAACAGATATGACAATTTCATTTACTCCAGCATTTCTTAAAGAAAATTTTGATCGCTTTGCACCCTTTATTCCAGAAGAGGATTTTGCTTTTTATAAAAAAGTATTTGCTTATAATGCAATGATCTATCTTGCTGATTATGTGGAAAAAAAGAATCAAGAACAAATGGGAAAGCTAGATGAAGAGTTAGGTGGTGCTTCATCTTCTAGATCTTACAGTAAAGCAACACCAGTGGGAAAAGCTTTTAAAGATCCCTTTGAAAACCCTGATAATCGAAATCAAACAGCGTTTATCCAGACATTTTTACTGCCATTTGTTATTTTGCTACTGAGTTTGTTAATTCCATTACTTGCAATTGTATTTAGTCAACTTTAAAGGATAAAAAGTTCCAAAAAATGTCTTTTTAAGGAAGAGTAGTTTTAATTTTTCTTCTTGTTTCTATACTAAATAAAACAGGAGGAGAAAAAAATGAATGAAAGCCAGACAGTTTTTTTAAGAAAAGTAGGTGGTTTTTATCATGCCTTTGATGAAGATGCAATCCTTCTTTTTTCACTTTTTCATTATAAAATCAATAATGGGAAAAGTGGCTTTCCAATTGGAAGTATTCAAAAAGTTATTGAAAAATTAAAAGAACAAAAAGTCAATTATTTTGTAAAAGTGAATGAGGAAGAAGAAGAAAGCATGTCTTTTTATGAAGAAAATAGATATCTTGAAATCTATGAAAAGGGAAAGCAAGAATATCGTGAATTTCATAAAAAAGAAAAAGTAACAGAACGCATCTTTAGGCTGGATGAAAAACAAGTGGATCAAGTTATTGAATTTGTTCAAAGCTTTATTTAAAAAAAATACGAAAAAAAACTCAAAAATTTATTTGAGCTATTTTTCTTTTAGTATTTCAAATGTTTCTCGTTTTTCATTATAATAAAATTCTAATTGTTGCATTTTTAGAAAATGTGCTGTAATCGAAGTTGGAAAATGATGAAGTAAGTGATTAAATTCTGTGGCATTATCATTATAATATTTAACCGTTGCAATTAAATCATCTTCATTGTCACTTAACTGATCTAGAAAAGAAATACTTTTTTCATCGGTTAATTTATCTTCTTTTTCATCGACAATTTGAATCATATCTGTATAAGTATCAAATAAAACATGATGAAGATTTCGCTTTTCTAACTCAGTCTTTTTATACTGTTCAACATCCGGATATTCTGCCGTGATTTTTTTCTTTTTCATCAACTTTATTAAACGATTTAATAATTCAATTTTTTTCTCTAAATAAATATCTAAATGCTTTTCAGCTTCATTTAACTTAATGTTTAAATCTTCAAATTGTTCTTTACTATAACGAAAACAAATCATTCCAACACATACGATAAGAAAGACAATTGCAAAGATAATCATTATCATTTAACCACCTCTATTTTATTATAACAAGAAAAAAAGAATGAAACAACATTCTTTAATTTAAAATAGGACGTTCAAAAAATTCTACGAAATTTAAGTAAACTGTCCAAAGTAAAATAAATTTTTCAGATCCATCTTCTTTTAAAACTGCATAGTCTCTTCCAGCTTGTTCAATAACTCCAGTAAAAATACGATCACGCCATTCTAAAGAATCATTATAAGACATATAAAATGATGCGCGTCTTCCTATATTTTTCTCTAAAATATTTTCAGCATATCTTGGATCTGCTAAATTCGCACTAGGATAAGTTGGATAAAGATTATCAACAGGTGGTGCACTACTTTGACTTGCAATATCTAAGTTGTTTGGGTAATTTGGATAAACATTTTGATTCAAAGCTATTCTCCTTTCCTTTACAGTAAAATCTATGTACTTTGCCTTAAAAAAATACCGTTTAATGATATAATTACTTTGAGGTGATAAAATTGCAAGTTCTCTTAGGTGTGTCCAACCGACATGTGCATTTAACAGAAGAAGATTATCATATTTTATTTGGGGATAGTCCACTTGAAGTTGTCAAAAATTTGGTTCAAAAAAATCAGTTTGCATCCAATCAATTTGTAACAATACAAGTTGAAGACAGAAAACTTGAAAGGGTAAGGGTTCTTGGTCCGTTAAGAGATTATACACAAGTTGAACTCTCAGAAACCGATGCAAGATTTTTAAAGATAACACCTCCAATTCGGACATCCGGTGATTTAGAAGGTGCTATAGAAGTTACGATTATTGGAAAAGAAGGAAGCATTAAAAAGCCATGTGCTATTTTAGCAAACCGACATATTCATATGAATCATGAGACAAGAGAAAAGCTTGGACTTTTAGAAGTATCAAAGGTGAGTGTTTTCTTCAAAAGCGAGAAGATGACGACTTTCCATGATGTTTTTATTAAAGAACAAGCGGATGGTGTTTTAGAACTTCATCTAGATACAGATGATGCAAATGGTGCTTTATTAAAAACCGGAGATATGGGAACGATTTATATTGATCAATAAAATAAAACTTTGAAAGCATTTGAGTTTCTTCAAAAAAAATTAGAATAAAAGAAAAAATAAATTTGTTTTATCCACAGATTTATTTTTTTAGATGAACAATTATACTAGGAAAGTGCATGAAGAAAAAAATTTATATTTGACGTACAGTTGGTTTATTCAAGAGGAAAAATATGATATAAAAATGAAACTTAAATAATATTTGTATTGCCAAAAACAAAAATAACAGTTAAAATATGAATATTATTTATAAATTTGTGAAAAAAATACAAATTTTATAAAAATAAACAAGTTTTTTCATAAAAAAGAGTATAATATTATTGGAGGAGATAATTATGCTTATTGAATTTAGTGTTAAAAATTTTTTATCTTTTAAAGATAAAGTAACATTGTCAATGGAAAAAGGTAATGGCGATGAAAATTTAGATAATATAATGACTAAAGATGGATTGAATTTGCTAAAAACAGCAGCTATATATGGAGCAAATGCATCTGGTAAATCTAACTTATTAAAAGCTTTTGCTTGTGCAATACTTATGGTTAAAAATTCTAACTTAATTCCAGTAGGAGGTAAATGGAGTTTTTTGAAGCCCTTTTTATTCGATGAAAAAACCAAAAATAATCCTAGTGAATTTGAATTTATCTTTGTAGCTAATAATGTAAAATATAGATACTTCTTCAGTGCAGATGTTAATAAAATCTATGATGAAATTTTAGATGCATATTATACACAAAAACCAACCAATATTTTTACAAGAACTCAAACAGATATCTATGATTTTAACCATGATAAAAACAAATTAGATTCATTGAAAGTAAAAAATACGGAAAACAAATTGTTCTTATCTACCGCAACAAACTGGAATTATGACAAAACGAAAGATGCCTATCTATGGTTTAGCAATGTGATAGATACATATGATTCTTTTTATAATATTTCAGATCAAGACTTAAAAGAATACAGTAGTGATAATAAAAATTTAAAAGAGTTTGCTTTAAAATTATTAAAAGAAGCTGATATATTAATTAAAGACATACATGTTGATTATGAAGAAAAAGAAATGGATAATACAATGATTAATATGTTTATTCCTCCACTTGCTAGAACAAATAAAGTTTTTAAAATATCTAATGTAAATATTGAACTAGATCATGAAGTGGTTGACGAAAAAAATAACACACATTACTATAAATTGAATTTTGATGACGAATCTTCTGGTACACGTGTATTATTCGCTCTGGCCCCCTTTTTAAAAAGAGCATTTGAAAGTACTAAAGTAATGGTTGTTGATGAATTAGAGAAAAGTATGCATCCAGCATTAGCAGAGTTTATTGTAAAATTATTTAACAATAAAAATATGAATAAAGCGAATAGTCAGTTAATATTTATGACACATGCAACAAATCTATTAAGTCTTGATTTATTAAGAAGAGATCAAATTTGGTTTACTGAAAAAAATTCTAAAACAGGTATTTCTGATTTATATCCACTTGATTCATTTTCTGTAAGAAAAGATGAAAATATTCAGAAGGGTTATATAAATGGTAGATACGGTGCAATTCCATTTATAAAAGATGTTGATTTATGGCTAGAAGACAATTAAAACAACACAAAAAAATACCATTAATTGTCATATGCTCCGAGGGTGGGATAAAGTCTTCAGAGTACTATTATTTTAGAAATTATCGTACTAGAAATTTGAGAATACAATTTTCAACAGGAAATAGTACAGACCCCAAAGGTATGTTTTCTGATTTGCTAAAATATATGCAAAATGAAGATATTGAATCAGAAGATAATGTAAGAATATTTTTAGTATTAGATACGGATTTAGTTGATAGAAGAATAAACGAAATCAAAGAAATAGAAAGAAAATGTTTAGAACACAATATAGAAATAATAACTTCAGCTCCAACATTTGAAATATGGTATTTGCTGCATTATAGAGCAAATAAATTAAAATTTAATAGTAGCCAAGATGTAAAAAAAGAAATAGTAAAGGTAAATGGAACCTATTCAGAAACTATGGATATGTATAAAAGTATAAAAAAGCATACTGCTGAAGCAAGAGCCACTGCAAAGTCTTTGGAACAAAAAGCCATTAGTGATAAAGAAGAGTTAATAAAAGCAAATCCGCATACAAGTATATACAAAATTTTAGATGCAATAGATGACTTTTATTATTTTAGATAGCTGTACAATCAATTCATCAGCAAAAATTTCAATATGATTTACTAAATTAGTGTCATTGTATTTATATATAGTGTATTCGCCTGAGAATTGGTTTCATGATGATGTGTTCCTTGCCCAAAGAAAAAGAAATATGTGGTTAAGATGAATATATAATAAAAAAAAGACATCATGAGGGTGTCTTTTCATCTTCTTCTTGATTATCTTCTAGCAATTCATCAAAAACTGTTTCTGTGGTGAGGGGTTCGGTTCCTTTTAAGAAATACATCATTTTTTTCTTCGCATCTGCTTCCGTTGCAAGATGTCCTGAGATGGGTTCTACTAAAACACCAGAGACACCATCTGGTTTTTCATACCAAGCATCTTCTTTTCCTTCCATATAAGCTTCAATTGTCTTGAGCCAAATTGTTTGGGAATATTTATATTCTTTTACAGCAACCTCTTTATTATCGTCATATCCACACCAGGTAGCAGTTAAAACATCATGATTATAACCAATATACCAAGTATCTGTATTCGTTGTTCCAGACTTTAGGGCATATTTATGTGTTAATTTTGGAGCGATACTAATTGCCGTTGGATAGTTATAATCAATAAAGTCAGCATCATAAGTACTCGTTAACAAATTGTTTAAAATAAATGTAAGATTTGGATTTAAAACAAGCTCTTTTTCTTCATCCGCTTGATATAAAATATTTCCCTCTTTATCTTCAATTCGCTCAATAAAGTGTGGTGTTACTTTATATCCTTCGTTTGCAAAAGTAGCATATCCAGCAGCCATTTCTAACATATTAATTTCACTTGTTCCAAGAGCAAGAGATGGAACTGGTTGTAATTTGGCAGTAATACCAACACGTTTTGCCATATTAATCAAAGTATCATAGCCTAAAAAAGTATGTGTTTTAACAGCATAAATATTTTCACTGTAAGCAATTGCTGTTGCCATTGAAATCGGTTTATTTCCATAAGTTTCATTATAATTTTGTGGAGAATATGTTTTATTTTGAGCAAATGTAAATGTTGTTTTTTCACTTGTAAAAGTACTGGATGAAGTAAATCCATTTTCAAGAGCTGCATAATAAAGATAGGGCTTCATTGTTGATCCAACTTGTCTCATCGCATCCACTGCACGATTGTAAGAAGATTTGTTGTAATCTCGACCTCCAACAAGAGCTAAAACTTTTCCTGTATTTGGATCCATTACAACAGTTGCTGTTTCAATTGTAGAATCAGCTGGAATGGCTTCTTTAACCGTTGCTTCTAATTTTTTTTGTTGTTCTAAATCAAGATTTGTATAAATTTTTAATCCACCAGTTTCAAGAAAAGTCGATGGAATTTCTTTGATTGTCTTTAACTCTTTCATTACTGCATCTTGATAATACATTATGGTTGTCAACTCTTCTTGCGTTTTCTCACCAACATAAGTTAATTGTTCATGGATAGCTTTGTTGTATTCATCTTCCGTAATTTTTTTATGATTCAGAAGCGTTTTTAAAACATAGTGTTGTCTGTTGGTTGCTTTATCCAAATTAACAAGTGGGGAATAATTGGAAGGTGATTTCGGAATTCCTACTAACATAGCACTTTCTGCGAGTGTTAACTCACTGGCACTTTTATTAAAATAAAACTTACTTGCATTTTCAATTCCATACATTCCATGACCATAATTAATAGTATTTAAGTATCCTTCTAAAATCTCGTCTTTGCTGTAGTCTGATTCTAATTCAATCGTATACCACATTTCATCCCATTTTCTTTTCCAAGTTTTATCAAAATCAAGAAATAAGTTTTTGGCATATTGTTGAGAAATTGTACTGGCACCTTGACTTTTACTTCGTGATGCAATGTTTGCCATAAAAGCTTTTAAAATACGAGCAAAATCAAAACCTTTATGCTGATAAAAATGTTGATCTTCAGTCTCAACTGTTGCTAAAATTAAATGATCTGAAATATCATCTAATCCAATCCATTCTCTTGATCCACTTCCTTGAAAGAAGACGTTGTTGTTATTGTCAAAAAGCATAAAACTATTCGCACTCTTAATCTGAAGCTTCGGTGTTATTTTTGCATAAACATAAACGCCAACATTTCCTAAAATAAAAAGAAAAAGAAGAAAACAAAACCATTTTAATAATTTCTTAATGAATTTCATCTTTTTTCCTCCTTTTTGTAGTATCGACTTAAACTTTTGCTTTTATGTATAGTTTTTGAAAGAATTATGATATAATTCACAATAGAAAAAAGGAGAGAAAAATGAAAGTAAAAATTCATTTACTACTGCATTATGAAAATGAAAATATAGATGAGTATTGTGAGGGAATTTATAAAGAGCAAGAGAAAGAATTATTCTTTTTAGATTCACTTAAGAATTCAATGCATTTTTATTTTCAAAATCATTTGCTTGTAAGAGACACAAAAGAAAGTATTTTTAGTTATCACTTTGAAAGAGAAGGAACTTTAGAGATTTATTTAAAAGAATATCAAAAAGGAACAAGAATATTACTGACAACGAAACTAAATCAGTATGAAGAAGGAAAAGTTCATTTGGAATATCAAATAGAAGGAAATGATTTTTTCCACACATTAAAGCTTGAATGGGAGATGATCGAATGAGTATTTTAAAAAAATTAAATCAGCAGATAGAAATACGAGCCAATGAAAGTAAAATTCCTTTAAAAAATTTTGAACTTGTAAAAAGTAATCGAAGAGATTTAGGAGAATTTCAAATCAACGATTGTATGCAACTTGCAAGTGTTGTTCATACATCACCTGTTGTCATTGCAAATGAATTGGCTCAAGTGTTAGAAAAAATGGATTGTTTTTCTGATATTAATGTTGCAGGACCTGGTTTTATTAATGTTTCTTTAAAAGAAGAGTTTTTATGTGAATCTTTAAATGAAATGTTAAAAGACATTTTTTATAATGTAGATACTCTTCCAAGAAAAAAAATTTTTATGGATTATGGTGGTGCAAATATTGCTAAGACGTTGCATGTGGGGCATTTAAGAAGTGCCAATATTGGGGAAGCCAATAAGCGTCTTGCCAAGTTTTTAGGTCTTGAAGTGATGAGTGATGTTCATTTTGGAGATATTGGAAGACAATCCGGTATGGTGATTTTAGAACTTAAAAGAAGATATCCAAACCTTAACTATTTTCAAACAGAAGTTCCAGATAAATATGATCCACTTCCAATTACTGCGAAAGAATTAGAAGAAATTTATCCTTTTTCATCTAAAAGAGCTAAAGAAGATGAAAAAGTGATGGAAGAAGTAAGAAATATTACAAAAAAAATAGAAGAAAATGATCCGAATTTAGTTGCTCTTTGGGAAGAGATAAAGAAAATTTCTATTCCAGATATTCAAAATATTTATAAGCGTTTAAATGCTACTTTTGATTTGTGGGAGGGAGAAAGTGATAGCTATTCTTATATGGATGAGTTATTGCACTTTTTAAATGAGAGTCATTGTTTACAAGAAAGTGAAGGGGCGAAAGTTATTTTTGTTCAAACAGAAGAAGACAAAGCACCAATGCCTCCTTTGGTTGTCCTACAGTCCAATGGAGCGACCCTTTACGCAACACGGGAGCTTGCAACACTCTACTCAAGAATAGAGAGATTTCATCCTGATGAAATTTGGTATTTTGCTGATAACCGTCAAGCACTTTACTTTGAACAATTTTTTCGAGCAAGCTACTTAACACATCTTGTGGATGAGAAAACAACTCTTTCTTTTTATGGGTTTGGAACAATGAACGGAAAAGATGGAAAACCATTTAAAACAAGAGATGGCAACGCCGCAACACTTCATACCTTAATTGAAATGGTTAAAGAAGAAATTGGAAAAAAATTAAGTGATAAAATCGAAGAAGAGAAAAAAGAACGGATCAAAGAACAAATTACTATTGCGACGATTAAATATGCTGACTTTTTGCCCAACAGAATGACAGACTATATTTTTGATGTGGAAAAATTTACGGATTTAGAAGGAAAAACAGGACCTTATCTACTTTATTCAACCATTCGAATGAAAAGTTTGTTAGATAAAGTAAAAGATGAGGCTCCACACTTTACAACATTAAAAGATTCAAAAGAACGACAAATAGCACTTCTTCTTTTGGAGTTTGCTCAAGTTTTAACAAGAAGTTTTGAACAGAAAAGTTTACATGAAATAGCAGATTATTTATATCAGCTAACAAGTGCATATAATTCTTTTTATCAGGATCACTACATTTTAACAGAAGAAGATAAATCCTTAAAAGAAACGTGGATAGCCCTGACTAAATTGGTTTATCAAATCAACACCACACTTTTAAATATTCTAGGAATCGAAGTTCCAGAAAAAATGTAAATTTACAAAAAGGTATTGTCAAAGATATAAAAAAATGATATAAATGTTCTTGATTTTATAAGTCACATTGATTCTAGATGCATATAATGCTTTAACGAAAGGAAACAGTTATATGAAAAAATTAGAAAAATTGACTCAAGAAGAGTTAGAACAATTAGGAAATAAAGATATTACTTGTCTATTGCTCGAAGAAAAAGGGGCAATGAATACGAGTGATATATTCAAAGAGATTATTGAAATATTAAACTTACCAAAGAGTACATATGATTCTAAAATAGGCGACTTTTACACATCTTTAGCAACAGATAAAAGATTCATTCTATTAGAAGATGGTAATTGGGATTTAAGAACACGTCATACTTCAGATAAAATTGTAAAAATAGAAGAAGATGAAGAGGATGAAGAAGAGCCCAAAGAAGATATGCCAACAGAAGAAGATTCATATGATGATGAAGATGACACAGATGAAGATTATAATGATACAGATGATGAATTAAAAGACTTAGTTGTCATTGATGAAGATGAACTAGAGTTAGAACAATAATTCTAGTTTTTCTTTGAAGAGTTTTCGTGTATAATAAAGACAAACGAAAGGGTGATACTGTGATAGAAAGATTAGAGGCAATTTTAGAAAAATATCATGCTTTAGAAGAAGAGTTAACTAAGGAAGAAGTTTTGCGTGATATGAATAAAATGAAAACTCTATCTAAAGAACTTGTCTCATTAGAAGAAACAGTTAAGACGTATAATCGTTACAAAGAAGTTTTAGCATCCATCAAAGAAGATAAAGAACTTGCAAAAGATGCTGAGTTAGGAAGTATTGCAAAAGAAGAACTTGTTTTGTTGGAAGATGAAAAAAATCATTTAGAACAAACATTAGAAATTCTTTTAATTCCAAAGGATCTAAATGATGGTAAAAATGTAATTGTTGAAATTCGCGGTGCAGCAGGTGGTGATGAAGCCAATATCTTTGCAGGAGATTTATTTAAAATGTATTCCAAATATGCTGAAAAAGAAGGTTTTAAGGTTGAAGTTTTGGATGCAATAGAAGGAACTGCAGGAGGATTTTCACAAATTTCTTTTATGGTAAAAGGGGATAATGTCTATTCCAAGTTAAAATATGAGAGTGGATCCCACCGAGTTCAAAGAGTTCCTGTTACCGAAAGCAACGGTCGCATTCAAACATCCACGGCAACCGTTCTTGTCATGCCAGAAGTAGAAGATGTTGAGATTGAGATTAAACCACAAGATTTGCGCATTGATATTTATAGAAGTAGTGGCTGTGGAGGACAAGGTGTAAATACAACAGATAGTGCGGTTCGAATCACACATATTCCAAGTGGAATTGTTGTAACTTGTCAAAATGAAAGAAGTCAAATTCAAAATAAAGAACAAGCAATGAAAGTATTAAAAGCACGTCTTTATGAGCAAGAACAAACAAGAAAAGAACAAGAGTTGGGAATTGAGCGAAGAAATAAAATTGGAACAGGTGATCGAGCAGAAAAAATTAGAACTTATAACTATCCACAAAATAGAGTCACCGATCACCGCATTGGTTATACAACCAATAATCTTGACAGAGTTATGAACGGTCAGCTAGAAGATGTTATTGAAGCTTTGATAACAGAAGATCAAAAAAGAAAATTAAAAGGTGAAGAATAATGCGTATTACAGATGCGCTTCAATTTGGAAAAAGCAAAATTCACTCAGATTTAGCTAAAATTCTTTTAGCAGACTTACTTGGAAAAAATCCTTTGGAACTCTATGTTTGTCTAGATGAAGAAATAGATGAAGCTATTTATACACAATATCAAAGAGAAGTGGATGCCATTCATAATGGAACCCCAATTCAATATGCAATGGGACATGTGAACTTTTATGGAAGAGAATTTTATGTGAATGAAAATGTATTAATACCACGATTTGAGACAGAAGAAGTTGTCGAAAAAGCACTTTCAAAAATAAAAGAAAAGTTTTTGGATTTTCACCTGAAAGTACTTGATATTGGCTGTGGAAGTGGTGTGATTGGGCTTACTTTAAAAGATAAAATGAAAGATTTAGATGTCACGTTAACCGATATTAGTGAAAAAGCACTCGAAGTTGCTTTAGCGAATCAAGAAAAATTGCATCTTGATGTTCAAATTAAAAAAGGGGATATGCTCAATGATTTAGCAATAGAAAAGTTTGATATTATTATTTCAAATCCCCCTTATATTAGAGAAAAAGAACCCATCGAAGAAATTGTCAAAAATAATGAACCATCTATCGCACTTTATGCAGGAGAAGATGGACTTCTTTATTATGAACAAATATTAAGACGAGCTTCTTTATATTTAAAAGATAAATTTTTAATCGTTTTTGAAATTGGCTGTGAACAAAAAGAGGCAGTGACTCGTCTTGCCGAAAAATATTTAACAAACATTAAAATAGAATGCTTTAAAGATATGCAAGATCGTGATAGAATTCTTGTAATAGAAAATGCTGATATTGTCGGATAGTGTTTTCTTTTTTTCTGTATAAGATCTTTTTGTTTTTCTCATTTTTTTATTGAAGGGAATGAGAAGATGAAAAAAGCACTCATTATCATATTATTAATTGTATTTGTAATTAATTTAGGAGGAAAATCAACCAATAAAATGATAATTCCAGAAGACGCGATTCGGTATCGTGTCATTGCAAACAGTAATAGTAAAACGGATCAGGATACTAAAGTTTTAGTGCGTGATGCCTTAAATGACGTACTAACACCACTAATGTTATCCAGTAAAACAAAAAGTGAAATGAAACAAAATCTTTCTTTAATGACACCTGTTCTTGAAGACAAAGTCCAATCAACACTCAAGTCACAAAATCAAGATGAAACTTATGAAATTCAATATGGTATGAATTATTTTCCTCAAAAAGAGTATCAAGGAGTCACTTATCAAGAAGGAGAATATGAGTCCTTGGTTGTCACTTTAGGAGAAGGAAAGGGTGAAAACTTCTGGTGTGTATTGTTTCCACCACTTTGCTTATTAGAAGGAGAAAAAACAGACAGTGAAAAGATAGAATATACTTCATTGATTCAAGAAATATTAGAAGCTATTTTCTAAATATTCAATAAGAAGCTTGGAACTTCTTTTTTTCTTCCTGGAATTGAATCACATCAAAAAAAATGAATTTAAATATCTTCTTCAAATTCATCTTCAAAATAATGCCATTTTATTTTGTAATAAAAATCATTCAAAATATAGAATAATGGAATTCCAAATGTAATTAGAGTCATTAAAACTATCCATAAATTTCCTGTGAATAATGAAAGAATAATAGGGACTATGATTACGTATAAAATAATTAACACATAACTTTCATATTCTTTTCCATAAGGTCCATAAAATTTTTGAAAGTATTTTATGATTTTGTTCGGATGATAAGGAATAAGAGGAAAAGATTTTTTAGTAAGACCTAAAACCTTGATAATATCTTTATTGTGAATATAGACATCATAAAATTGAGTTGCTTGGTATTGTTGAATATTTTTTATTACCCGTTTATTCTTTAATCTTAATAATTTTCCATTCTTCATTTTGAATAATAAACTGCTTTCATTTTGATTTATTTCCAGTAGATAAACGGCTTTAGGTTTAATTCCTATTAAGTAGTTTTTAATAAAAGAAATGATTCCGATTATTTCTAAAACAATAAAAAAGAGCGAAACAGAAAATAATAAACTGTTATTGACAGCATAAAAATATAGTCCTTTTTTTTGAATAATAACAATAGACATAATAGCAAAAATAGTAGGACCTAAGCTCCAAACAAGAAGAAAAATAATCTCACTCATTTTAATTTTTAAACGTAGTCTATTCTTCATTTTTATGATGCCTCCTTATTTTTTAGTATAACATGGTTTTCCCTTTTTTTAAATAAAATACCTCTTTTAACTGAGATCTTCAAAGAATTACTTCTAGATGATTTTTTTTCTTCATACGATAAAATAACTGGAGGAATTTATGGAACTTGTTCGCTATTTAATTGTTGGAATTGGTTTATCCATGGATGCCTTTTCTCTCTCTATTTTATATGGTTTATTTTTAAAAAATAAACATCTTGCTTTCATATTAAGTTGCTTTGTTGGTCTATTTCATTTCTTTATGCCTATAATAGGAAGCCTAATTGGTTCTTTTTGCATTGCAAAGTATTTAGCCAATCCTAATTATTTAGTGAGTCTTATTTTCTTCATATTGGCTCTTGAGATGCTTTTTTCTCTTAAAGAGGAAGAAAAGGTGAGTCCGATTAATAATATTTTTCATATCATTGCTTTTTCATTTACGGTTAGTCTAGATAGTTTTTCAGTTGGATTAGGGTTTGGAGCAAGCCATGAAAATATTTTACTAGCAGGGTGTGTTTTTACTGTTTGTAGTTTTTTATTTACTTATACAGGTCTTTTGTTGGGGGAGAAAATTCATTCATTTTTTGATAGAAAAGCAAATCTTTTTGGTTGTTTTCTTTTGTTTTTATTATCCGTTCTTTACTTGTTTGGATAAACTAAACTATTTTGTTACAGACTAATTGTAGGAGGCAATATGAAAAAATACCAAAAGCAAAAATGTATGAAATGTTTGAAAAAACAACAACAAGATGGACTCAATAGGAAAAAAGAAACCATTGAAAAAGGTATAGTCTATTATCAAAATGTAGAAGAGAAAAAATGTGAATAGCTTTTTTTCTTTTATTTTGTCGAAAAATGTTGTCTTTTTTTTGTTGCATTTTTCATCCTTTTAGTATTTAATATAACGAAAAGGAGAAATTTATGAAAACACAATTACATATGAATGAGCAGTACATCCAGCAAATGTTCTTATTGGGCAATCTTTTTTCAGTTCCAATTGAAGATGTTGCAAGAAATCCTTTAAAGGGAAGAGCCTACTTTGTCAGTCAAGAAGAGCAAGTCGGTTATATGATAGAAAAAGATGGTGATCTATCTTTTCAATTAAAGACAAACCTTGGAACAATTAACGGTTTCTTTTGTGAAACTGGGGCATGCTTTTCACTTCAAGTCGTAGGAAAACCTTATGATACAATTCGGGGAGTTCATACAGTTCAATTAAATAGCTTAAATGAAGTTTATCAACAAAGTATATCATGTCGTTTTAAAAAGGAAGATGGTGTTGTTTTTTCAATGGATGTGGATCAAGATTCTTATTTTAGTATTCATCAAAGCTATTTACACTCACCACTTCCTTATGAAGATATTTCTGTTTTTAAAAACGATGATTCAGTATCCGTTGCTCATACAACACGCGAAGGAAGAGAATTTATCGAAAATACGCATATTGAAAGAATTTCTGATGAGACAGAAGCTTATGATGAATTGACAAAACAAGATACACATTTAATTCCATTTTTAAGACAAATTCATGACTATTTAAAATTTAAAGATGTCAACTTATATCGCAACTTTACATCGATTGGGATGACTCCATCTTCTACGACTTCTTTTGCATTAAAGGAACTCTCTAGAAAAGTTTATCAAAGATAAGTAAAATAAAAGCTTGTCTTTTTTTATAGATGAAATAGTTCTTAAAACTAAAAAAACATATCTTTCTTTTGACAAAAGAGTGGGCATTCGTTATGATTAGATTGGTGATTATATGTTGGTAAATATGATAGAAATGTTAAATGATGCTAAAAATAAAGGTTATGCAGTTGCACACTTTAATATCAATAATTTAGAATGGACAATGTATATCTTAGAGCAAATGGAAAAATTAAAGCGTCCAGTTATTCTTGGTGTGAGTGAGGGAGCAGCCCGCTATATGGGAGGATTTTTAGTTGTTTCTAAAATGGTTTCTTCTTTAATAGAGACGATGCATATTACAATACCTGTTTGTTTACATGTTGATCATGGAAGTAGTTTTCTTGTCTGTAAAGAAGCCATTGACGCTGGCTTTACATCTGTAATGATTGATGCATCTAAATATCCATTAGAAGAAAACATTAAAATTACAAAAGAAGTTGTCTCTTATGCTCATGAAAGAGGGATTTCTGTTGAAGCAGAAGTTGGACATATTGGAGGAAGCGAAGATAATGTTTCATCCACATCTTTTAATGCAACACTAGAAGACGCTATGACACTATATCAAGAAACACAAATCGATGCTATTGCGCCAGCTCTTGGAAGTGTTCATGGACTTTATAAAGGAGAGCCGAACTTAGATTTTAAAGTGATGGATGAGATGCGACAACATTTACCAATTCCAATGGTTTTACATGGTGGTACTGGGATTGAAGAGATGAAAATTCAAAAAGCCATCTCTTGTGGAATTGCAAAAATTAATATTAATACAGAATTACAAATTGTTTGGAGTAAAGCAGTTCGAAAATTTTTAGAAGAAAATAAGGAAGCTTATGATCCAAGAAAAATTATTGGAAGTGGAAAAGAAGCGATTCAAAAAAGAATTACTGAAATCGTATCGCTTTTTGAGCAAAATAGAAAGTAACAACAAAATGAAAGAAAAATAAAATATAGTAGTAGGAGGTGACCCATGAAAATTTTAGAAATTGAAGGAGGAAATACGCTTTCCGGAACCGTTCGTGTAAGTGGGTCTAAAAATAGTGCAGTTGCTTTAATTCCAGCAGCAATTTTATCGGATGAGGAGGTAACGATTTGCAATGTTCCAGAGATTACAGATACCAAGGCACTTTATGAGATTTTAAAATATTTAGGTGCGGATGTTACAAAAAATTCTGAGAGTATTGTTATTGAACCAAGTCATATTGAAAATAAAGAAATTCCAGCGCGTCTTTCTAAGAAATTAAGAGCATCTTATTATTTTATGGGCGCACTTCTTGGAAAATATGGTTCTGTTAAAATGTGTTTTCCAGGTGGATGTTCGATTGGTGCGAGACCGATTAATTTACATTTAAAAGGATTTGAAGCTTTAGGAGCAACGATTAAAGAAGAAGATAATTGCTATATTGTTGAAGCCAAAGAATTGTGTGGCGCCAATATTTATCTTGATTTTGCCTCTGTTGGAGCAACCATCAATATTATGTTAGCAGCTGTTAAGGCAAAGGGAACGACGGTTATTGATAATGCTGCTAAGGAACCTGAAATTGTCAATGTTGCAACTTTACTGAATAATATGGGAGCAAAAATTACAGGAGCAGGAACTTCAACGATTAAAATAAGAGGTGTTTCTTCTTTGAAAGGGTGTTTTCATGAGGTTATCCCAGATCGAATAGAAGCGGGTACCTACATCATTATTGGTGCATGTTGTGGAGATCATTTAAAAATTGAAAATATTATCCCAGAACACGTTGAGTCTTTAACATCAAAACTTCAAGAAGCAGGTGTAAAACTTGAAATAGGGACAGATTCTATGATTGTTACAAGAGCAGATCACCTAAAAGCTATTCAAGTAAAAACACAAACATATCCTGGATTTCCGACAGATTTACAACAACCACTTTCCGTCTTCTTAACACAGTGTCAAGGAAAAAGTAAAATCGAAGAGACAATTTACGAAAATAGATTTATGCATGTTCCTTATCTTCATCAAATGGGTGCAGATATTCGAACGAAAAATCAAACAGTTACAATTATTGGACCAACTCAGCTTATAGCAGATGAAGTCGTCGCAACGGATCTGCGAGCAGGAGCTGCCCTTATTATTGCAGGACTAATAGCAAGAGGAAAAACACAAATTACAAGTGTTGAACATATTTTAAGAGGATACGAGCAAATTATCGAAAAATTGACAAGCATTGGTGCTAATATCAAAGAAAGAGAAATATAATAAAATAACTCTTTCTTTTTGATTGGAGGCATTCCTTTGCGAAATAAAAAACTTTTATTTTGTCTACTGATGTGTTTTATTATTTACTTAATATACCATTTTACTGCAACCAAAAAACTTACCTATTTATCATTAGGGGACTCTCTTGCTTTAGGAGAAAATGCTTATGGTGATGTTCAATATGGATATAGTGATTATGTTGCTTCTTATTTAGAAAAGAATAATTTATTAAGATTTTATACCAAGTCTTTCGCAAAGAGTGGATATCGCATTCGTGATCTTGAAAATGCTATTTTAAAAAATGAGACAATTCAAATTGATGACGAACAATATGTTTTAAAAAAAATTCTAAGAGATGCAGATATAATAACAGTCTCAATTGGAGCGAATGATATTTTAAGTGAAATCACCGAAAGTACATTATCGCTTTCATTAATTGATGAAAAAAAGTTAACAGAGGAGTTAGATCAGCTCTTTCTATCCTTTAAAAGTGTATTGAAAACATTAAAAAAATACACACGAGCAAAAATCATCGTCGTTGGCTATTACAATCCCTTTCAAGAAGCAGATGCTAAAATCAATCGACTTTTTACTTATTTTGAAAATGGCTATCAAAAAGTTACTCTCGATGAGAAAGTCGCTTATATTTCTATTTCTTCTCTTTTTAAAAATCATCAAGATTATCTTCCAAATCCCTTTAATATTCATCCAGGAAGTCAAGGATATAGTGCAATATCTAATAAAATTGTTGCATATTTAGAAGAAAATCTTTTGAATTCTCTTGCAAAATAAAGAATATTTTGCTATAGTAAGTAAAGCAAATCGAATTACTATGTTTTGATAAGAAATCATGGCGGAAGGAGGATGAAATATGAAGAAGGGAATTCATCCAGAATACAAAACTTGTAAAGTTACTTGTGCTTGTGGTGAAACATTTGAAACAAAATCAACGAAAGATGAAATTACAGTAGAAGTTTGTTCAAAATGTCATCCTTTTTTTACAGGAAAGCAAGCAAGAGCATCTCGTGCTGGTAAAGTAGAGAAGTTCAATAAAAAGTATGGTTTTGATCAAAAAGAAGCAACTGAATAAAAAAGTGCTTTTTTTCTTTTGTAAAAATAATGATTCAAATGTGGTACAATAAAAATAGGAGGAGATATGAAAATTGGAATTGCAAGTGATCATCGAGGTTACTTATTAAAAGAAAAATTAGTTCAGTATTTAAAAGATAAAGTAGATATTATTGATTTTGGTACAGATAGTGAAGAGTCTGTTGATTATCCAGATTATGCATTTCGTTTAGGACAAGCGGTCTCTCAAAAAGAAGTCTTAAGAGGAATTGCTATTTGTGGAAGTGGTATTGGTATTTCAATTGCTTGTAATAAAGTAAAAGGTGTTCGTGCTGGTAAAGTGAATTCGTTAAAAGATGTTATTGCAACGAGAAAAGACAATGATGCTAACATTATTTGTTTATCAGAAGATACAGATTATCTTCTTGCTCAAGAAATGGTAGATGCTTTTTTAACAACACCATTTTCTTTAGAAGAACGCCATAAAAAAAGAATTGAAAAAATAACGAAATATGAAGAGGAACATTATGTCCGTTAAATTTTTTGTCTATTTATTTGTAACAATCATTGTCATTTATTCAATGGATTCAGTAAGAATAAATCAAATCTTTAAAAAAGATAAAATTACTCAAGCACGTCTTTTTTACTTTTTAGTTGCCATTTCACTTATTTATTTAGTTTCTAATTTTATTATGGATTTTTTTACAAGTTCACAAATTTATTAAAAAATGTATAAAAACTTCATTAAGGGAAACACTTTTAATGAGGTGAAAGGATGAAAAAACTAAAATTAAAACGTTTCGCAGTTGTAGGAATTTATGTTTGTATAGTATTAACTGTTTTAGGAGGCACATTTTTAGTATCCAATTCTTTGAAAAAAGATGAAAAGCATGAAGAGACTGTTGATTATGTGGATGATTCTATTTTACAAGACGATATTCCAGTTGTTCAAACAGAAGAGTTGAAATTACTAAAGCCTTATAATGAATCTAGTGTTACTATAGAAAAATATTTTTATGACTATCAAGCAGAACAAGAACAACAAGAAAAAGCCATTATTTATCATGAAAATACCTACATTCAAAATTCAGGAATGGATTTTAAGGCAGATAATACTTTTGATGTTACTGCTGTTTTAAAGGGAACTGTTTTAGATGTTCGTGATGATGAATTAATGGGAAAAACAGTTGAAATTAAGCATGATGAAGGTTCTTATATTAGTACTTATCAAAGCTTAAGTGAAGTGTCTGTTAAAAAAGGTGATATTGTACAACAAGGACAAGTCATTGGTAAAAGTGGCGAAAATGAAATTGATAAGGCAATGGGAAATCATCTTCATTTTGAACTTTATAAAGATGGTGTTATCGTTGATCCTATGAAACATTTTGATCAAGTTGTTCCAAAGAAAGCAGAATAAGCTTTCTTTTTGTATGAAAAAATTCTTTTTGCATATACTAGAAAAGAGAATTGAATGATTTACAAGTGTTTTTGTTTTTGGTAGAATAAAAACGATGAAAGGCGTGAAAAAAATGTTAGCAAAAGATATTGGAATTGATCTTGGGACTGCCAATGTACTCATCTATATTAAAGGAGAGGGAATTGTTTTAAATGAACCTTCTGTGGTTGCAATTGATACAGATACAAAGAAAATAGTCGCAGTTGGGAAGGAAGCAAGTGAAATGCTTGGAAGAACTCCAGGAAAGGTTAAAGCAATTCGACCTATGAAAGATGGAGTGATTGCAGATTTTGAAGTGACTGAAATTATGTTGAATACTTTTATTAAAAAAATTCATGCAAAAAGTTTGCTTTCTCGTCCTCGTATTTTAATTTGTTGTCCTTCTAATATTACGCCTGTTGAGAAAAATGCAATAAAGGAGGCGGCTGAGAGAACAGGAGCTCGCCGTGTCTATATTGAAGAAGAACCTAAAGTAGCAGCGATTGGAGCAGGAATGGATATTTCTAAACCGAGTGCCAATATGGTGATTGATATTGGAGGAGGTACAACAGATATTGCGATTTTATCTTTAGACGATATTGTCACAAGTGCTTCGATTCGAGTTGCTGGAAATGTATTTGACCAAGATATTATTAAGTATATTAAAGATGAATATAAACTTCTAGTTGGAGATAAAACAGCAGAAGAAATTAAAATTGAATTTGGCAATGTTTTTAAACCTAATAAAAAAGAGACAATGGAAGTAAGAGGAAGAAATTTAGTAACAGGACTTCCAGATACAGTTCAAATTACTGAAGAGGAAGTTTCAAAAGCTCTTCATGAAAGCCTTTATAAGATTATTAAAGTGGCAACAAATGTACTAGAACAAACCCCACCTGAGTTAGCAGGAGATATTGTTGAGAAAGGAATTGTTTTAACAGGTGGAGGAGCGATGCTGAAAGGTCTTTCAGAACTTTTTCAAAAAGAATTACAAGTTCCGGTTTTTATCGCAGATTCTCCGCTTACATGTGTTGTGGAGGGAACCGGAGTTTTATTAGAACAAGTCAAAAAATTAGAACAAGAATCATAAATGTGTTCAAAAAATTTTGCATTCTTCACTGATTTATGATAAGATATTAGCGTTATGGAGGCATTATGGAAACAGTACTTTTAATTATTTCGATTTGTTTAATTATAATCGTTCTTTTACAAAGTGGAAAAGCAGAAGGTGCATCTCAAATTTTTTCAGGTGGAAATTCTGATTTATTTAGTCAAAGAAAAGAAAGAGGAGCAGAGCTTGCAATGAGTCGAATTACAATGGGACTTGGACTTGCATTCTTTGTTATCTGTTTAGTCGCTTCTTTTATGTAGTTATTAATAAAGTAAGACTGTTGACTTAGTAGCCAATGGTTTTTTTTCTTTTTCTAGAAGAAAACGTGTGTAAAGATAGGAAAAACATGTTATGATAATAGTAGAACAGAAGGTGATAGAATGGATGAAAAAATTTTAGAAATTTTAAAAGAACAGAAAAAGGCTTTGACTATTTTTGAAATCGAAGAGTTGCTTGGATTAAAAAATGAAATGCCTTTAGAAGAATTGACAAAAATTTTGTATGGATTAGAAGAAAATGCTCTTATTTATCACACCAATAAAGATAAATATATGTTATTAGAAGATAGTCACTTAAAAAAAGGAATTATGCATGCGAATAAAAGAGGTTTTGGTTTTGTCGATGTGGATAATGAAGTGGAAGATGTTTATATTGCCAAAGAAAATGTTAATGGTGCTCTTCATGGAGATCACGTCTTAGTAGAAGTGACTAGCAAGAAAAATATTGATAGACAAGAAGGAAGAATTTTAAGGGTTTTAAAACGCTCTAGTAATCGTTTTGTAGGAGAGATTCATTTTCAAAATGATGTTGGCGTTGTAAAGCTGGATGATGAAAAAATATTAATGGAAGTAATCGTTTCAAAAGAAAATACGATGCATGCTGTGGACGGTCATAAGGTTGTTGTTGAGATTATCAAACGTCTTTCAAATCATCAAAGTGAAGGAAAAGTTGTTGATATTATTGGACATAAAAATGATCCGGGAGTGGATATTTTATCGATTGTTTATCAATATGATATTCCAACAGAATTTAGTGAAGAAGTCAAAGAAGAAGTAAGAAAGATACCAGATGTTGTATTAGAAAGTGAATATCAGGGAAGAACAGATTTAAGGGAAGAAGAGATTTTTACCATTGATGGAGATGATACTAAAGATATTGATGATGCCATTTCTTTGAAAGAGACAAAAGATGGCTATGAATTAGGAGTTCATATCGCAGATGTGAGTTATTATGTAAAAGAAGGAACAGCTTTAAATGAAGAAGCTATGGAAAGAGGAACCAGTGTTTATTTAGTAGATCGAGTTATTCCAATGCTTCCTCATGAATTATCGAATGGAATTTGTTCTCTTAACCCAGGAGTCGATCGTCTAACAATTAGCTGTGTTATGCAATATGATAGAGAAGGAAAAATGATTTCTTATGACATTTTTCCAAGTGTGATAAGAAGTAGAAAACAAATGACTTATCGATGCGTTAATCAAATTTTAGAAAAAAATGAAATTCCATCTGGCTATGAGAACTTTGCTTCAACACTCAAAAAGATGTATACCTTTTCTCAAATTTTAAGAAAGGTTAGAACAACTCGTGGAGCCATCGATTTTGATATTGATGAAGCAAAAATATTGGTTGATGAAAACTGTGTTCCACAAGAAGTCGTCTTAAGAAATAGAGGAGCTGGAGAAAAATTAATCGAAGACTTTATGATTGCAGCAAACGAGTGTGTTGCAAGTCACATCTTTTATATGAATTTACCATTTATTTATCGTATTCATGAAAATCCAAAAGAAGAAAAGATTAGAGATTTCTTAAGTTTTGTTAGTACTTTAGGATATCATATAGATGGAAATGTTAAAGATACACATCCGAAGACTATTCAGAGAATACTAAATCAACTTCAAGATAAAAAAGAATATAAGATTTTAGCGACACTGATGCTTCGAAGTATGCAAAAAGCTATTTATTCTCCACAAAATCTAGGACACTTTGGACTTGCAAGTCGCTGCTATACCCATTTTACAAGTCCGATTAGAAGATATCCAGATACGACCGTTCATCGACTTTTACATACTTATCTTTTTGATAAAAATATGAGTAGTCATACACTTCATCAAAATGAAGAAAAACTCATATATATCGCAGATCATTCATCGAGTAGAGAACGAGCAAGTGTTGATTGCGAAAGAGCAGTAGAAGATATGAAGATGGCAGAGTATATGGAAAGTCATATTGGAGAAGAATTTGAAGGAATGATTTCTTCTGTGATGAGCTTTGGAATGTTTGTTGAACTTGATAATTTGATTGAAGGGTTGGTTCCAATTCGTGATATGGATGATTTTTTCCATTACGATGAAGAAAGAATGACTTTAACAGGAGAGAAAAGTCACATAGAATATCGAATAGGAGAAAGAGTTATCGTAAAAGTTGTTCGTGCATCGAAAGAAGAAAAACAAATTGATTTTGAGATAGTAAAGAAGGTGTAGTATGAAAAAGAAGAAAAGAAAGTTAAAGCGTCCTATAAAAACTTTAATGCTTCTTTTCTTAGCAGGAATTTTTTTAGTAGTCGCTGGTATTAGCTTTCAGATGTATGCAAAAAACGGTGGAGAAAAAGAAAGAAAGATTTATGATGTTTCAATAAAAGAACCCACTGTTTCAACCGCTTCTTTAGTGATGGTAGGAGATGCTTTAATTCATGGAGCAGTTTATGAAGATGCAAAGACAAGCAACGGATATGATTTTAAACCGATGATTGCAAGAATTAAACCGATTGTTCAAAATTATGATTTAAAGTATTATAATCAGGAAACCATTTTAGGAGGGGCGTCTCTTGGATACTCCAACTATCCAAGATTTAATTCTCCCCAAGAAGTAGGAGATGCCTTTTTAGACGCTGGATTTAATTTAGTTTCTTTAGCAACCAATCATACAATGGATAAAGGGGAACAAGGGGTTCTTAATTCAATGAATTATTGGAAAGATAAACCAGCAGTCAGTGCTGGAACGTATCCATCTTTTGAAGAGAGGGATAAAGAAAGAATTTATGAGATTAATGGAATTAAATATGCCTTTTTCTCTTATACAACATGGACAAATGGATTAGAAACGCCAAAAGGAAAAGAGTATTTAAACAATGTTTATAGTGACGAGCTTGCTAAAAAAAATATTGAAGCTGTAAGAGACAAAGTGGATGTTGTTTTAGTTGCAATGCACTGGGGAACAGAGTATTCTTTAGGAGTATCATCTGATCAAGAACGGATTGCTTCATATTTATCATCTTTGGGTGTTGATATTATTATTGGATCTCACCCACATGTTGTAGAGCCAATTGATTATGTTGGAAACACCCTTGTTATTTATTCACTAGGTAATTTTATCTCAGCACAGGAAGGTGTTGAAAAATTGACGGGACTTCTTGCATCTGTTAAGATAAACAAGACAGTAAATCGTGGTGTTAGCAGTATTTCTTTAACGGATTTAAAAGCAGAACTTCTTTATACACACTATAATTCTGCTATTAGAGACTTTGAAGTTTATCCATATACACAACTTTCTAATACAATATTGCCAAATTACCCTACATATTATAATCGTTATAAAGGAGTTGTTCAAAAACTCTTAGGAGAACAAGTAGAAATGCCACAGCTTTAAAAATGCTCTTAAAGCCACCCGTAGTCAATAGAAAGGAATGAATCTTGATATGGAAATAGTCAATCGACGAGCGAAACATGATTACTTTATAGAAGATAGTTATGAATGTGGAATGAGTCTTAAAGGCACAGAAATCAAATCGATTCGAAATGGGCACTGCAATTTAAAAGACAGTTATGCCATAATTCGAAACGGTGAATGTTTTCTTCTTAACACGTTTATTGGACACTATAAAGAAGGAAACTTATTTAATCATGATGAGAATAGAACAAGGAAGTTATTACTACATAAAACCGAGATTCGAAAACTTTCTCAAAAAACGACTTTAGAAGGATATACACTGATTCCTTTAAAAATCTATTTTGTTAAAAACAAAGCAAAATTATTATTAGGTGTATGTAAAGGTAAAAAAAATTATGATAAAAGAGAAAGTTTAAAGCAAAAAGATCTAAAAAGAGAAATGGAAAAGATACAGAAATATAAGTATTAATCTGTATTTTTTTGTGCCCAAAAACGCTTAAGAAGTATTGTTTTTCTAGCAGTGGGCAAAATATAAATATGAATAAAAAAGAATAGGAGAGTTCTTAGTGATAAGAAAAAAAAGAATCGTATTATTATTAAGTATTGTGTATGCTACATTGATAATCATTGGGCACTCTTTTATGATGAAAGAAAGTTTTCAATACATTGAAAATAACTTACTAATAACAATTATTCTTTATCCTTTTTTGATTTTGTTTTTCTATAAAATTGTGAATAAATTATTTAAAATGCTTGATAGTAAGAAGAGAAAAAAGATTCAATTAAAAAAGTTTAAAAAAACAAAACTTTATCTGTTATTTTCTCAAAAAACATTTTTATTTAGTTTTGTCTGGATTATTATTAGCTGGCTACCTTATCTTTTTGCATTTTATCCAGCAATACTATCTCCTGATCCGTCTTTTCAAATAAAGCAGTATTTTCAAATTCCCAATAAGTATTCTACTTATTCTATCATGCTGGATCCAAAAGTAACCATAACCAATCATCATCCCGTTATTCATACTTTATTACTTGGAACTTGTGTGAAGATTGGAGAAGAAATTGGTGAAGTCAACATAGGTTTATTTTTATATAGTCTCATTCAAATAATCGTGTTTGCATCTGTACTTGCCTATACCATTCATTTTTTAAAAGAAAGACGAATTAGTGACTTATATTTATTGATAATGCTTTTGGTTTATAGTATTGTTCCTATTTATCCTTTTTATAGTATATCTGCAGTGAAAGACGTTATGTTTGCGAGTTTTACGATTCTCTATATTATAGAAATATATCGATGGATGAAAAGACAAGAAATCACTCGAAAGCAAGAAATTAAAATATTCATCATAATTGTTCTTGTTATTCTATTTCGAAATAATGGGATTCATACTGTTTTATTATCTTTTCCACTCTTATTATTCCTGAAGAAAAAATTAAAATATAAAATAAAGATATTAATGATGCTTGTACTGATTTTAGGATTTTACGTTTCATATCACTCTATTTTATTGCCAGCTTTTAAAATAACACCCTCTAGTGTTCGAGAAACATTATCCATTCCATTTCAACAAACTGCAAGATATGTTAAAGAACATAGTGATGAGATAGGCGAAGAAGAAAGAAAAGTCATCGATAAAGTTTTAGATTATGATACTTTATCAAGTCGCTATCAATATAATAATGCTGATCCTGTTAAAAATAAGTTTAATAAATATGCTACAAAAGAAGATTTAAAAAAATATTTTTCTGTATGGTTTAAACAGCTTAAAAAACATCCCAAAACATATATAGAAGCAACGATTAGCAATACTTATGGATATTATTATCCATTCAAAACAAATTGGTATATCTACTATAAATTTGATAAACGAATTACTGAAAACGGATTTAATTATCACTATAATCATTTGAAATCACTAAGAAATATCTTAACAAACTATGGACTAATCTTTCCATATATTCCACCATTTAATATATTCATAAACATTGGTTTTAATGTATGGATATTATTATTTATGGGAAGTTATTTCATTTATAAAAAAAAGTATCAAGAACTCATTTATTTAGCTCCATCATTTGTTTTGTTTTTTGTTTGTATTGCATCTCCTGTCAACTCTTATTTTAGATATGCTTTGCCATATGTATTTGCACTTATGTTAAATTTTGGAATTTTTTTGAAAGAAAGTAATTAAGCAAAGAAATTTAAAGACTGATAAAAATGATAGATACTTCATTTATTAAAGAAAGCATATACTGATATAAGGTGATAGGATGTATCGGTATAAATTTCAAGCTTTCATAATTTTTTGTCTTTTTCTTTTTATTATCCAAGTTGTCGATGCAAAAGTCAAAAAACCATCTCTACCATTATTTGGAAAAGTCATTACAGTGGATGCAGGGCATGGAGGTATCGGTTAAATCCAAAAATAGTGGAATGACTATTTTGGTAAGTAAATACAAGAGTTTAAGGTACTTGATATAGGTGCCTTTTTTGATGGTATAATATAGTTGGTGATTCAAAATGAAAATTGTTAAAACTGATACAAGTAATCCTAGTTATCTAAGTATGTATCAAATTGCAATTAATTTGATTGGATATATAAGCTTATATAACGGTTTAGTTAGCTTATACAAGCAAGTTAAGGATGATAAAAAATTGAATAGTTTTATGACTTTTGCAAATACGGCGATGCTCAAAGATATGGCTATTGAATTAAATGAACTGTATATATTTTCTGATTCAATATTACCAAACATTTGGGATGATTATTCAAAAGAATATCTAGAGTTTAAAGAATTTAGAGTATTTTTAAAGAAATTGAGAAATAACATGAAGTTTTTTCCAAAACGAAAAACAATTGATAAAATATTGGAAAACTGTAAAAATAAATATCCTACTAATATATTAAGAACATATAAAAATGATGTAGCTTATTATTGTGGCTACTTTTTAGGTGAAAATTTGGTATTTGGCTCAAACTTATATTATGAATATGTTTTCTACGAACCACTTAAATTATGTAAAAAAGAAGGGGATTTATATAAGTTTACTAATAGTATTTCTTATCATCTAGAATCTTTCTATAGAATGTTCGAAAAAACTTTATTTAAAGACGGAATCGACTTACCTAAAGTAAAACTAAAGGAAAGAAAAAGATTTTTTCAGATATATAATCAAACTACAAAATTTGAAAAAATGGTTAGCAAAAGTAATTATGACAAATTGAGTGTTTTCATATTTATGCTCTTAATTGAAGAAATTGCAGGGATGGAAATATATTTGGATTATATGTTAGATTTAGAAAAAAGTATTGAAGATCCAATATTATTATATTTTTTTACTCAATTTGTTGCAATTAAATACGATCAGATACGGGATGCTATTGAACTATTAATCAAAGATGGGGGAAAATTTTGTGTTAATAATGTTCTATTAGAAAATGAAATAAACAAATTAAAAATATTTAATAGGCAAACAACTGACTTTGCTTATAAACTTAGAAATTTTCATCATTTCACCGAAGTTGAAAAATACAAATTGGAATTTGATGAAGATGAAAAAGCAATATCAGTTGATTTTGCAGAATTATATAAAATGGTAACTAACTGTGAAAATTGGAGTGAATTTAAAGATATGCTTTTTATAATGAAAAATGACTTACATGTGCTAGTAAGATTTTTAAGAAAAAACATTGGAATAAGGTATTAAAATTGGGGCTGAGTGGAAATGAATAATTTCTGTTCAGTTCTTTTTTTGTTTTGGAAAAGGAAATTTTTCCTCTTTTAAATT
>CANQHD010000004.1 GCA_947623625.1 uncultured Bacilli bacterium | reverse complement strand
AATTTTAATGAAGATGCTAGTGTCATAATTTCTACTCATCTTATTAGTGATATAGAAAGAATACTTGATGAAGTTATATTTATAGATAAAGGAAAAATAATCCTTTCCTCTAATGCTGATAAGTTAAGAGAAAAAGAAAAAGGATCTATTGATGAAATATTTAGGAGGATGTTCAAATGTTAGGTAAATGTTTAAAATATGATTTAAAATATGTTTATAAGGTTTTAATAGTATTCTATTTAATTGATATTGTATTTGCTATTTTTACAAGAATTTTATTCTCTTTTGATAATTCTTTTATGTTACATATTCTTGCACTTATATCAAGTGGAACGACAATCTCTTTTATGTTTAGTATTATTATAAATAATTTAATGCGAGTATGGGCTAGATTTGTTAAAAATGTATATGGAGATGAATCTTACTTAACTCATACTTTACCAATAAGTAAAAGTACCATTTATACATCTAAATTTTTATCTTCTATTATTACAATGTTTACAAGTATATTAGTTATTATATTATGTGTATTTATTGCTTATTATTCAAAAGAAAATTTAGAAGTTTTAAAAAATACTTTGCAATTTTTTGCAACAGTTATGAATAGTACAACAATAAAAGTAATTCTTACTGCTTTCTTTGTTATATTTTTAGAATTTACGACTATATTACAAGCAGGTTTTACTGGTTTATTATTAGGACACAGATCTAATAATTTAAAAATGGCTAAATCAATTCTTTATGGTTTCTTAAACTACCTATTTGTTGTTGCAATATCCGTTTTAATTATTTATATCATTGGCTTATTTAATCCAAATATTATGGCTTTATTTAATTCAAATAGTAATACACTTTCAGTTGATATTGTAAAAACAGCTTTAACTTTAGGAATATGCTTATATATCATTTTAATTGGTATCTATTATTTCATAGATATAAAAGTATTCAAGAAAGGTGTAAATGTGGATTAAACAATTTTAATAAGTGCAAATTACAATTTATATGAATAAGATCATCAAGTAAAAAGTATATAAAAATATTTAAGACATAGAACTCAATTATTCTATGTCTTTTATGTTATCAGTAAATTTCGCTATTATTTCTCTTGGTTTATGTCATCGGAGCAGTGGCACCTGTTGCTCCAGCTATACCTGCAATTCCTTGAGGACCGGTAGGACCCGTTGCTCCATCTACTCCCGTTGCACCACTAGGACCCGTTGGTCCCTGTGGAATTACAAAATTTAAAATATACCCACTTGGATTCTCATTCATTTATCATTTTTCCTTTCATTATATATTGGAGTTGTCCTGTCAGTATCTAAATTGCCATTTTCATTGAATGGTGTAATAGTAACACTTGCTTCCGTCCCAGGATTCCCAGTCGTTACAGAACCAATTACTAAAACAGGAATTGAACCATTTTCCCCACTAGGTCCAGTCGGACCTGTTGGTCCTAGAAGATAGCAACCATTACAATATGAAAAATTTTGACAAGCCATATGCATTCTCCTTTGATAATTAAGTTATCAATATACTATATGTTTTTCTGGGAAATATGTTATAATGAGGTCTTAGAAAACAGGTGATTGAATGATTTGGAATCCTTGGCATGGCTGTCATAAAAAAAGTGCAGGATGCCTTCATTGTTATATGTTTAGACGTGATAGTATGTATGAAAAAGATAGCAATGAAATTATGAAGACAAGAGATTTTTCTTTAGCAATTCGAAAGAAAAAAGATGGAGAATATGTTATTCCAAGTGGAGAAGTGGTCTATACTTGTATGACTTCCGATTTTTTTATTGAAGAAGCAGATAATTGGCGTGACGAAATATGGCAGATGATAAAAGAAAGATGTGACTTACATTTTTATATCATTACCAAAAGAATAGAGCGTTTTTTCAGCTCTCTTCCAAAAGATTGGGAAAATGGATATGAAAATGTTACTATTTGTGCTACATGTGAAAACCAAAAAATGGCAGATGAACGGCTTCCACTATTATTAAAGTTTCCTATAAAACACCGTGAAATTATTCATGAACCTATGCTTGAAAAAATAGAAATTGAAAAATATTTAAAAAGTGGATTGATTGAAAAAGTAACATGTGGTGGTGAGTCTGGTAGTAATGCCAGAATATGTAATTATGATTGGATACTAAGTACAAAAGAACAGTGTGTTAAGTATCATGTGCCTTTTTATTTTAAACAAACTGGAGCTAAGTTCTTAAAAGATGGTAAAATATATAATGTTCCACGAAAGCTACAACTAGATCAAGCAAGAAAAGCAAATATTAATTATCAATAAGAAAGGAAGTAAAAAAATGATTCAAATGGAAGATTTTCAAAAAATTGATATGCGAATAGGAGAAATAAAACAAGCAAAAATCAATCAAGGTGCAAGAAAAAAAGCTTATTTCTTAACAGTTGATTTTGGAGAAGAACTCGGAGTAAAAAACACATCTGCTCAAATTACAGATCTTTATCAACCAGAAGACTTAATTGGTAAAAAGATAGTGGCAGTTGTAAATTTTCCACCGATTAAAATCGCCTCATGCAAAAGTGAAGTTCTTGTGTTAGGTGTAGATACAAAAAAAGGAGTTGCTTTATTAGAAGTCAGTCAAGAAGTAGAAAATGGGAAAAGGGTTTACTAAAATTTAAAAAACGGTGTAGAACCTATTGTTAGCATTGCATCTGACTATAAAACTTTAACAGCAAATGCTTATGAGTCAAATTCATATTTACTCAATGTTATGGGAAAATAGAAAGTGTTATTTCAGCATTTCCAAGTCAAACTTTCTCTAAAAATCCGTTTGCAGTTAAATTGCTAAAATAACAAAGAAAAGCTAAAAGGTAATACACATTTTGTTATATGTACTACTTTTTACTTTATTTTAATTAATCTGATTATTTTGCTATCATTTCTTTAATTATGGTAATAAAATGCCTAATTGTTTTTTTGTGAATAAGTGTGATATATTGATACTAGGAGAGAACTCATGAAAAAAAACTTAAAAAAGAGAAAAATAACGCTTATTGTTTTAGTAATTATTCTTATTGTAGGCACTTATTTTATTTATCATGGATACTATTTGCACAAATATAAAGAAACTATGAGTTATGAAGCAATTAAAAGTGCCCAAAGGGAAATACTTTATTCTGAAAAAATAACGATTCAATCGCAAAAACTAAAAGATAACGAGTATCTTCACTTCAATGGACTGTTACTTGAAAATTCTTTGAAAGATTTTAAAGAAGAACACCCTAATTGGGGTAAATATAGCGACCAAACTTATATTCTTTTGGATGAAGATGGAAATCAAAAAGAGCGTTTTATGATAGAAAGAAATAAAAATATCTATCTTGATAGTAATAGATTGTTACATCTTTATCCTGAAGAAAATGAAAAACAAGAATTAGAAAAATTTTATCAATCTCTGCAAAAGAAAAAAATAAAGAATGGAGTAGATGCATTTAAATATATTAAAAGCTATAAGTATGCTCCAACTACCATTTTTACACCTGTATCACGAATGAAAGAGAATAACTTTTTTGAAAATCTTTTAGCAATGTCCTCTTACCAGGCAGAAAAATACTTTGAAAAAGATTTAATAGGGTTTATAGTGAAAAGCGAGGAAAGTTTTATCATTCGGCTTTACAACAAAGATGATGAGTTTTTACTGGTTTTTCCAAAGGGAGATATTTTTACAGAAGAGTATATTTTAGAGATTTTAAAGACGTTACAATACGAAAATAATTAAAAAGGATAATCATCCTATAAAGTTTCAAAACTGCTAAATTCTCGCGATAGTGACAGTTGTAAATTTTCCACCGATTAAAATCGCCTCATGTAAAAGTGAAGTTCTTGTGTTAGTGGTAGATACAAAAAAAGGAGTTACTTTATTAGAAGTCAGTCAAGAAATAGAAAATGGAAAAAAAGTCTATTAAAAAGCATCTTGAATACCTTGATTTTTTTCTAAAAGTTAAAGTATAATAAAAAGAGAAGAATGTCGAAATTGGGGTGTGAAAAAGTGAAAATTACCTGTGATCCAAAAGAAAATTTTTTTGAATGTACTTCAGAAGCCGTTGCTGTATCTAAACACAAAAAGTCCATTTTAAAGAAGAAAAAGAAGAATCTTTTTAATGCAATGGAAGAGAGCTTGCTGATATTTGCACTTGCTTTATTTGTTGTGTTTTTATTGATATTATTTTTGAAAAATAATGCTTATTTTTATGCAAGTATTGTTTTCCTCATTGGGTTATGTTATTTGACTGGAAGAATTGTTAGCATTACAAATCTTTATTATGTGAAAAAAGTGAGTGGGAAGAAAACAATCATTTTAAATGAAGAAGGATTAACCGATCAATCTTATTACGATATTCAAATGAATTTTTCTTGGAATAAAATAAAAGCCGTTGTTGTTCATAAATATTCAGTAACAATTCTTACAGATACACCTTGCTATTTTTACTTTCCGATTTCTCAAAAGAAAAAAATTATAAGTACTATAAAAAAATATCATAAAAATACTTTGATATTAGATGATACAGAAAAAGGTAAAAAATAATTTATCTTTTTTCTTTCCAAAAATTGCTAATTTCAAGTAAGCATAATTTCTTAGGAATGGAGATACTAATAACGAGGTGTCGAAATATGAAGAAAGTATGTTACTGTAGTTTTCTTTTGTTTTTCTTGTGTAGTATTTTCCTATTTCCATTAAATATAGGAAATGCTAAAGACCAAGTTTATCTAGAAGAGACGGATCAAATGATGGAAAGAAAAGTAGAATTAATATTTAAAAATAAAACAGTGACGACAAAGACGATTTCTTCTTTTTTAGAAGATACTGGAAAAATTATTACAATTTCTTTTCAGAATAATCTTCCATATTTAGATGAGACAATGCGTGAGAATTTATCCCGTATTTATAGTTCTAGTCTTCAAGAATATGAACGGCTCTTTAGAAAAAAATTAGAATCTTATGGATTTTTTGATGCAAGCGAACAAATACAAAGAAATGGCGTTGTTTTAGAAAAAATAGATGCATATCTTCCATTGACGATTGTGATGAAATTAAAAAATATAAAAGGAATAGATGTGAAGTTTCTTTAAGTAGCAATAGACATTTTGAATTGTAAATCACAAGAATTTGAACAGACTTGGACTTCTTTTGATTTTGTGCTATACTAAAAATGAAGGAGGCTACTTCATGGAGCAAAGTCAAGAAAAGAAAAATATAAGCATTTTAGAAACTTATGGAGAAAATTTTACTAAAAAAAATTTTATTACGAATCCTGCAATTGGCCGTGAAGAAGCCATCAAGCAATTAGTTCTCATTTTGCTAACACCAGAGAAAAGTGCTATTTTGGTTGGTAAACCAGGTGTTGGAAAAACAGCGATTGTCGAAGGTCTTGCTTATCGTATCCAAATTGGAAATGTTCCTAATTATTTAAAAGGGTATAATATTATTAAAGTGAATACTTCTGCTTTATTAGGAGTGAATCAAGAAACAGGCGAGAGTAAGATTCAAATGTTATTAGATGAACTTAAGCAATACCATAATCTTATTTTATTTATTGATGAAATTCATACATTAATGGGTTCTAAGGGAGAAGCATTGGATTTTGCAAATATGTTTAAACCAGGTCTTGATAGAGGAGATATTAAAGTTATTGGAGCCACAACAACAGAAGAGTATGAACGCTATATTTTAAGAGATAAAGCATTTGTAAGAAGGTTTCAAAAAGTAGAAATCAGTGAACCTACAAGAGAGGAGACCATTGCCATTTTACTTGGAACTCTTCCTAAAATAGAGAAAAAAACAGGTGCGAAACTATTATATAGTGATTATGTCAAAGAAAAAATCATGGCATTTTTAACGGATCTTACCAGTGAATATAAAAGAATTTATGAGATAGGTTCAAGATATCCTGATATTACTTTAACGCTTTTACAACAAGCATTTTCATATGCTGTTTTTGATAATCGAAGTGAAGTCAATATTGAAGACATAAAAAAAGCTATTCAAAATACAAAAAATGTCTATCCAGATGTTGTTGAGAAAGAACTTGCTCGATTTGAAACAGTTTTTCAAAAAGAATTAGGAAAAAATGGGGATAATTAAAATGAAAATATTCAGACGAACGCTCTATTTTATCAGAATTATTTCAAATATTTTTTTCTTAGTGTTACTCATTTTTATGCTTCCTTATATTTATGAATCATCATGGCAAGGATTTTTATTTTTAGGAATGGTTTTTATTTATATTGGGATGCTTCTTTGGACTTTGATTCAAAAAAATCCCGTGTATCAAGAAACAATTAGTTATAATCTTATTATGATTTGTATATTTTTATATTTTGGACTTATTACCGCTAGAATTTTACTGGATACAAGAATAAAGAGTAGTTTGTATACTATTAATATTGATTATTGTAAAAACAATTTCTTTTTATTAAGTTTAATTATACTTGGTATGATTTTAAATACAATTTTACTGGCTCTTGCAACGGAAGATGATGAGAGTAGTAAAATAAAAAAGAGTAGTTAATGCTCTTTTTTGTTTGTAACACTTTGAATTGCATTTTTTATAATCGAAATAGAATGGGTGAGTTTTTCTTCTTCTTGCTTGTCTAAGTCCATAAAAATTCTTTCTTTAACTCCATTTTTTCCTAAAATACATGGAGTCGATATATAAACATCGTTTTCCTGATCATAATTCGAAACGGGTAAGATAATTTCTTCGTCTTTCAGAATTGCATTTGTAATTCGTTGCAATGCCATCGCAATTCCGTAATATGTAGATCCTTTGCGCTTAATAATTTCATAAGCAGCATTTTTCGTTTTTTCTTCAAGCTCCTGTTTTTCTTTTTCATCTAAAAAGCGGCTCATATTTTGTTGAGCAATATTTGCTTTACTCCATGCAACAAATTGTGAAGCACCATGTTCTCCTAGTACGTATGCATGAATGCTTTTTGGACTTACTTCAAGTTTTTCAGCTATATAGTAAGAAAGTCTTGCACTATCAAGGCTTGTTCCTGTTCCTAATACCTGATGGGGTTTTAGTTTGGAATAGTGATAAGCAAGATAAGTCATCACATCTAGTGGATTGGATGCGATGAGCAAAATTCCATTGAAATTTGTTTTGTTGATTTCTGTTAAGATATTTTTATAAATAACATTATTTTTTTCTAAATCGTCTAGCCGATCATTGGATGATTGTGGAATACCTGCAGTAATAACAATGATAGCTGCATCATTACAATCATTATAATCTCCAACTTTGACTAAAATATTATTTGGAGCGAATTGTAGAGTATGACATAAATCAAGACGTTCTCCTTCAAGTTTTTCCTTATCAACATCAATCATAATAATTTGATCAACATTGTTCATTTGATTAATAAGCGCATAAATATAAGTCATTCCAACTTTTCCACAACCGATTACGACAACTTTATTCATGATTCATCCTCCTTTCTATTAGTATATCATTTTTTTTCCTTTCTAAAAGAAAAGTAGAGTGCATTTTAATGAAAAAATTTTAAGTGATAAACAAAAAATAAAAAAAACATGCATTTTAGTTACATGTTTAATTTTAGTATGTGGCGAAATATGGGAATCGAACCCATGCATACCGGAGCCACAATCCGGCGTGTTAACCACTTCACCAATTTCGCCATTTCTTTAAAAGACATACTTATTTTATCAATAAAAAGTTGATTTGACAAGTATTTTTTATATTAAATTCAATGCATCTCAAATTATTTTGTTCATATTGAAATATATGTTTTTAGCACATGAACTAACTTTTAAATCTATTTCTATTTTTTTCTAAATTTTCTATCTTTAATATCATTAAGTAAATCCATTACTTCATTGTATACTTCTAATATATTATCATTTTCTTCCGCACCTTGGTAAGGTTTAGTAAAGTCATCAAATTCACTTAAAACTAAATCAATATTATCCTTATTAACTCTATCATTAATTATTTTTAAGCAAGTATTTTTATAACCTCTAATTGCGCATCCTGCTAAAGACTTGTAGTATGACTTTTCTGGCAAATCTGATTTTAGATAGAAACTCATCGCAAGTTCATCCGTCATTGGTTTAGGGTTTGTTAATATTATTTTATTACTTCTAAATACTCCATGTGGTGCTGATTCACTAGGACAATCGATAATTTCAGCATCTTCGGGTATTATTACATCATAAATTGTATCCCCACGAACTAGCCATCTCAATATTTTATCTTCTGTACTAAAATTAAAACCACCCATTTCCTTTGGATCAAATGTATTTGGATTCCAATTATCTGCAACATTTACTTCATCTATTTTATAATTAAAATTAGCACCTTTATTCCCAAACATTACTTTTAAATATTTACTCATAAGTCTACTTCCTTTTTATTAAATTTTTCTAATATTATTATAGCAATTTTTTACGAACAATTATATATAATTTCTTATTATTCAAATGAATTTTTAAATGTACTATAGAAGTTTTATTCCTTTTCAAAATTTACAATCTGGTCTTTCAAATTTATTTTCTTCTCGACAAATTCATTTTACAAGTGTATTATCTAAGATAGAGATATATTTATGTAGGTACTTTCCTCTGTTCAATTTAATAAGTTTTATTGGATATTAAAAAGAACGGAGGTGATGTTCAATGAATGATAATAAAAAAAGGAGAAAAGCTGATGGAAGCAGTATTAGCATTTGCTTTTATTACACTCCTAGCAATTATTGCTTTGAAACAAAAAAACTAATAGAAAAGTACCTATCAGCAAATGATTGGTACTTTTCTTTGCAATTAAGAAATTAATTGAGCAGAGAAGTATCTACTGGTAAAATAGATATGTCTCTTTTTCTATTTTATGAAAAAATAAAATAGAATTTTTTTTAGAAATGACTTTATTATACAGCCAATTTCTAAAAAGTCAAATGAAATAAAAAATATTTTAAAGAATAGGAGGTAATTATCTATTCTTAATATTAGTATAACACACAAAATGTGTTAATAATAGAAAAATTTTAAATTTGACAGTATTAAGTAGATGTCACTAGTTATTTAAAACTTTTGAAATAAAATGACATTAAAATTGGAAAAAAATTTTTAATGAATTATTATTAAAGAAACGTAAAAGACCTAGACACATACCCATACCAAGGAATTTTTTTTTCATAAGTTAAAGTGAAGGAGGAATTTATGAACGATTATAATATGATGAACAACATCATGTCTAATTTTTTTAATCCTGAAGATTTATATCCTCAAGCTCAAATGCATGAGATGAAGAATGAAATGCCTATGAAAAAAGATGAAATAGGAACACCAAAAGAGGGATATACTTTAGGAAATTTATTTGTTAATACTTATATTCCATATAAAAATTATATGCCTCAGAAATTAGTCGCACATAATGAACAGGAGGCATTATTTTTACAAATGTCTGAGGTTGCTTTTGCAGCTCATGAATTAAATTTATATTTGGATTTACATCCAACAGATCAAGCAAAGTTAAAAATGTTTAATCAATTTCGAAAAAAAGCAAATGAACTTAGAACACAGTATGAAAATCAATATGGACCTATATCTATTAATGCGAATGTTCTTGACAATAGTCCATTTTTATGGGAAGAATTACCTTTTCCATGGAAGGGAGGTATACAGTAATGTGGAAGTATGAAAAGAGACTACAGTATCCTGTCAATATAAAAAATAAAGATATTCGCCTTGCTAAAATTTTAGTGACACAGTATGGTGGCTCAAATGGTGAGTTAGCTGCAGCACTTCGATATTTAAATCAGCGTTATACAATGCCAGATAACCGTGGCAAAGCTCTTCTTACAGATATTGGCACGGAAGAACTTGCCCATATTGAAATCATATCTGCCATGATTTATCAACTCTTAAAAGGTGCAACTCCAGCTGAGATAAAAGCGGCTGGATTAGACCCACACTACGCAGAACATAAGAATGCACTTTATCCAACAGATGCAAATGGTGTTCCTTTTACGGTTACTTATTTTGCAACAACAGGGGATCCACTAGCAGATCTCTCGGAAGATATGGCTGCAGAACAAAAAGCACGTGCAGTTTATGAAAACTTAATTGATTTAACAACTGATCCAGATGTTTTAGGTCCACTTTTATGGTTAAGACAAAGAGAAGTTGTGCATTTTAATCGATTTAAAGAACTTTATGATGCTTATAAAAAAGAGCTGAAATAATCTCTTTTTTCTTTTCAAATAAGAAAAAATTTTTTATAATAGCACTATAAAAAAAGAAAAGGGATGTTTTAATGAAGACAGTATTGATTACGGGTGGAACAAGAGGAATTGGAAAAAGTATTGCTTATCTTTTTGCCAAAAATCATTATAATCTTGTTCTCAACTATTTGAAAACAAAAGATCAAGGGGAAAAAATAAAAAAAGACTTAGAGGAAAAATATGGAATATCCGTTTTATTAGTTCAAGGTGATATTTCTAAGGAAGAAGATATTGAAAGAATGGTATTTGAAATGGAGCAAACTTTTTCAAATATTGATTGCCTTATTAATAATGCAGGGCTTGCAATTGATACAACAATAGAAGATAAAACAAAAGAAAATTTTATGAAAACTTTAGATGTTAATTTAATTGGTCCTTTTCTTTTGAGTCGAGCAATAGGGAAGAAAATGCAAAAACAGACGGGAGATCATGTTATTATCAATATAACAAGTACGAATGGAATAGACACATTTTATCCAGAAAGTATCGACTATGATGCTTCAAAAGCAGGTCTTATCTCACTTACGCATAATTTAGCAAATTATTATCAGGGAAAAATTCGGGTGAATGCTGTTGCACCAGGATGGGTTTCTACTGAAATGAATCAAAATTTGGAAAGTGAATTTATCTCCCAAGAGGAAGACAAAATTTTATTACATCGGTTTGCAGATCCAGATGAGATTGCAAAAGTTGTTTACTTTCTTGCAAGTAGTGATGCTAGTTATATTAATGATACAATCATAAGAGTGGATGGAGGTGTTAAAAGATGATAGAAGAAAAGATAGAAAATGCTGAAAAAGTCTTAGCGCCTATTTTTTCAAAAATCGATTCAAATGAAAGGAAAAACAGTGCTAAAGTATTAAAAGCTTTTCAGGATAATCAAATTGAAGAAAGTGATTTTTCAGCAACAACAGGTTATGGATATAATGATATTGGGCGTGGGAAGATTGAAAAAATTTTTGCCCAAGTCTTGGATGCAGAAGCTTCTATTGTTCGTAGTCAGTTTATTTCTGGAAGTCATGCTTTAACTGTTGCTTTTTTTGCTTACTTAAGACCAGGTGATATTCTTCTATCCATTACTGGAAAACCATATGACACACTAGATGAAGTGATAGGTATTGTAGAAAATTCATCCTCTCTTAAATCATTTGGTATTACTTATGAACAGATTGATTTAGTGAATGATGATTTTGATTATGATAAAATTTTAAAGTACCTTGAGAGTGTGTCTCCTCGTTTAATTGAGATTCAAAGATCTCGTGGATATTCAACACGCAAGTCACTGGATATTTCAAAACTAGAAAAAGTCATTCAACTCATCCGAAAAATATCGCCATCTACAATTATTATGGTTGACAATTGTTACTGTGAATTTGTTGAAGAAAAAACGCCTCTTACTGTAGGTGCCGATGTTATTGTTGGGAGCCTTATTAAGAATTTAGGCGGTGGAATTGCTCCAAATGGCGCTTATATTGCTGGATCAAAAGAATTGATTCATTTAGCTGGAGAACGCTTAACGCTTCCAGGAGAAGGACTGGAAGTGGGACCAAGTCTTGGTATTAATAAGCAAATTTTAATGGGACTTTATTTTGCACCGAGTGCAGTTGCTTCTAGCTTAAAAACAGCTGTTTTGACAAGTTACTTACTTGAGAAAGAAGGCTATGAAGTAAGTCCAAAGTATCAAGAACATCGATCTGATATTGTTCAGACGATTACACTCTTTGATCGTGAAAAACTTATTCAATATGTCAGTGCAATCCAAAGTGCTTCTGTAGTGGATAGTTTTGTAAAACCTATTCCAGCACCAATGCCTGGTTATCAAGATGAAGTTATTATGGCAAGTGGAAGCTTTACTCAAGGAAGTTCTATTGAGCTTTCTTGTGATGGACCACTAAGAAGTCCATATATTGCTTATCAGCAAGGAAGTCTTACCTATGCCTATGGTCGTCTTGCAGTGATGAGAGTTCTTGAACATTTAAAATAAGTCATACTTGTAAAACTTTCTCATATAGTAAAGTAAAAGGGAGGAAGAAGTATGATTAACAAACAAAATTTATGGTTTTTAACGCTCTTTAGTCTTATTTTGGTATTAAGTGTTTATTATATTACCATGCCAAATGATTTGCTAACATCAAAAGGAAAAACAGACTCTTCTGAAGTGAAAGAGAATGAAACAGAAAATGATGATCAGCTAAAAGTTACGATTGAAGAAAGTGATAATTTAACGGCACTCCGAGTCAGTCTTGAAGAAACAAGAGACGAAGAAAAAGAAAGTTTGAAAAAAACGATGACAAGTGAAGAAGCATCTTTAGAAGAAAAAAATAATGCCTATGAACAGTTAAAATATTTAGAAGCTGTTGAAGGAGAAGAAGAAAAACTAGAAAAATTAATTTTAGATACCTATAAATTAAACTGTTTTATTCAAGTTGATACGACAAAAATAAAAGTTGTAGCGGTTTCTAAAAAACATGATACATCTCTTGCCAATAATATTATGAGAACAATTCAAGGAGAATATAAAGAGAAAAAAAACATTACTGTCCGATTTGAAAAGTGACAGTTTTTTTAGGCTAATCCCCGAACACTCTTATTGCTTCTTCATAAGATACTATTGAGTATAACAGTTAAGTGAAAGGGGAATTTATGCAAAGAGGAATTTTAACGCCCCGTGAACGGGAAGTATTTGAACAGCTTGTCCAGAATAAGACAACAAAAGAAATTGCAAAACAACTTGGAATTAGTGAAAAAACAGTACGTAATCATATTTCTAATGCGATGCAAAAGCTCGGTGTTAAAGGAAGAGCAAGTGCTGTTATAGAACTGTTGAAACTCAAAGAAATTTCGTTTTAGTCGTACTATTTTAGTACGACTTTTCATATAGTAAAACAGGTGAAGAATAATGCTTAAAAAAAAGGCGATTCGAAAAATGATTGTCACAACGATGTCCGTTTTTATTATTTTAATGCTTTACTTAATTCCAACAACATCGAAAGAAAGAACTCTTCATACCAATTTAGAACTCGAATATATAACAGGTATTGGGAATAATCATATTTATCTTATGAACGACAATGGTTATTTGGTACGTACAAAAATTTTGTTAGATGAGAAAACAAAAGAAGCAAAGATTAAAATGCTTTTGTCAAACTTAACAATGCAAGATTCTTCTAAATTTCCAATAGGGCTTCATTCAACAATTCCAAAAGGAACAAAAGTAGATGGGATTAAATTAGAAGAAGACTTTGCAGTCATTAATTTTTCTAAAGAGCTTTTATCTGTTGAAAAAAGCCAAGAAAAAAGAATGATTGAAAGCATTGTTCACAGTGTATTAGATATTGAAGGAATTCGTTCCGTATCTATTCAAGTAGAAGGCGAAACTTTAAAGGCATATCCTAATTCTTTAGAAAAATTACCTGAAATTTATACGAAAAATTTTGCAATCAATCAAGTTTTTGATATTGATGATTATAAAAATACTCAAAAAGTAGTGATTTATTATTTAGAACAAATAGAAAACGAAAATTATTATGTTCCTGTTACAAAGTATTTAAATGATTCAAGAGAGAAGGTAGAAATTGTTGTAGATGAATTAACAAGTAACTATATTTATGAGCCTAATTTAATGAGTCTTGCTAAAGAAGATGTTGAACTGATTAGTCATGAAATAGATGATGATTTATTGATTTTGAACTTTAATGAATCTTTTTTACAAGATGGAAAAATTAAAGAAGAAGTTTTATATACATTTGCAATGTCTTGCTTTGATAACTATAATATCAATACGATTTCTTTTCAAGTGGGAGGTGTTGAAAAGGCACTGATTCAAGCAAAGGATATTCCTTAATTTATGAAGTGCTTCCTTTTTCTCAAGAAAGGGATACTTATTTTCTAAAAGTAAAAAATGTAGGTCTCTACGTTGATTCTACATTTTTTAGTTCTTTTTTAGAGATAGTTTCATTTTATACAAGGGTGAGAGTGGAAGATGAAAGCTTCCAATATATTCGACGACAACTCCATTAAATTTCTTTTTAAATTCATAAATACCATAGTCTTTGTCTTTTTTATCAAAAATACCTGAAATACCATAAAAGTTATAAACAGGAAAATGATGTTGGATTGCGTATTTTATCATGTGCCATTGCATAAGATATTGTGCATTAAACTTCATATACTTATCAATATTTCCACAGAAAAGATAGATGACTTCGTTTCCATAAGTCATGAACATTGAAGCAGAAAGATAAATATTTTCGCCTTCTTCTTGTTCTAGGCGCTCTGCTTCTTTGATATTTTTCTCAAGCGTATGAATCAATTCTTCACTATTTTTTCTTTTGGATTCTACTTTTAAGTGATTTAACTTTTCAATTTCCTTTTGTTTTTCATCCTCCAAAGATTGTCTATATTTTTTTATGGGAAGGGTTGCAAGTAAAAAATGAACTTCATCTTTTTCTTTAAATAGTTGATACATTTTCTGATAATAGGCAAGAGTTCGATCATGAAAATTTCTTCTTTGGCTTGTATTTTCGGTAATTTTTTTAAACAGTTCTAACTCATCGTAAGACAATTCACGAATTTCTACACCGATTTTTTCAGCCTTACGGATTAAATTTCTAGTATTTGCATCCATCTCTTTCCAAACATCTTCCTCGCTTTTTTCTAAAAGGGGAAGAACGAAAACCCACCTTACTTGTTTAGAAGTATCCATTCCTTTATCGAATCCTTCATGAATAAATCCAACAGACTTTAATGATTCAATAATATCTGTATTGTCATAGCCATTTTGAACGAAATTTCCATTAATATCTCTTTCTTTATATGGGATTTTTGGATCAATTGTTAAAACATATCCCTTTTTCTTTTTAAGATACTTTTTCAACTCTTTTACAAAAAATGTTAGAAGTTCTTTGTCATGATAATCTAAAATAAGACCTCTTGGAGAATAACAGTGCATTCCAAACTTGCCTTTTTGAAGCATGATTCTACCAGCTGCAACGATTTTTTCATTTTTCTTAACACCAACATAATAAGAAGAATAATGGCTTAATTTTCCAATTTCTTCCATCTGAGGTGATTGTGTAAAATCATTAAGAGGATGATTTTTTAAAAATTCCATAAATTCTTCTTTTTCCAGCTCACAAAAAATCATTTTATTCCTTCTTTCTTTATTAGTTTATCCGTCTTTTCATCTTTAAATTGCACCAGTTCTATTTTAGCTTCATTCAGCATTTTCATCGCTTCTTCATCTGGATAGGGTGCGTAGTAAATCACTTTTTTAACTCCCATATAAATAATCATTCTAGTACAAATAGTACAAGGAAATTTTGTTGTATAAAGTGTACTGCCTTTCAAAGAATTCTTTTTTAAAAGAGCATTTAAAATTGCACTTTGTTCTGCATGAATTGCACGACAGAGTTCTTGATTTTGTCCTTGATGAATGTGATTTATTTTACGAAGACATGTTTTTTCTGTACAAGGTGTTATTCCATCTGGAATAAAATTGTTTCCTTTTCCTAGAATTTTACCATCCTTAACAATTATGGCTCCAACTTTTCCTTTGATACAGTTATTATGACTTGCTTCTTTAAAGGCAAGGTGCATATATTTTTTATCTTCGCTTGTTTGCATCATTTCACATCCTTAAAAGTATTATAGCATAATCATCCAAAATAAAATATACAATAAAAAAACTCCTTAATAGATAAGGAATTTATATTCATAATGGTGTCTTCGAGGCGATTCGAACGCCTGACCGATCGCTTAGAAGGCGATTGCTCTATCCGACTGAGCTACGAAGACATTTCTCAGGAACATTTATAATTTAACATAAACTTTATCATTTGTAAAGATTTACTGATGAAAAAAGCCCTAGAAAATTGAACGCTTTTTTTCACAGGCTTTCATTTGATCATATTGCTTATATAAAGCTTGAACAGTGTTTTCTAAAAAGAAATAGTGTACTACATAGAAAATAAGAAATATCAAAAGTAGAGTAGGAATTATTAAAAGAAGAGGGTGGATAAAAGCAAGAAGAAAAGAAAGAAGAGCAAACAAAGCATAAAATAAAGTTACTATTAAATGAATGAGTCTTTCGTGTTGAAAAAATTGGATTTTAGTTAAGTGATCTTTTATTTCATCTTTTGTAAAATTTTTTTGAGTTATTAATTTTTGATTGATTTCTTGGTAATAAGTAGTTAAATATTGTTTCATGTTTTTTCCTTTCTTTTTAGAAAAGAGAATTGATATATTCTTGATGTTCAGTCCATTCTTTTTCGGTTAAACTTTTTTCTTTTGCTTCATCTAAAATACGATATTGATTTTTTAACTTTAATATTTTATAAACAGATTCTTCAATTCTAGATTCTTTGATTTTTCCATCATCAATTGCCTTTTTAATGGTTGCGACAGTATTTGAAAGACTAGATGGCATTAGAAGAATATCAATACCTGCTTTTATTGCGTTGATGATGATTTCTTCTTCACTATAATGATTGGTTAATGCTCCCATATTTAATGCATCACTAATGATAACACCATCATAACCTAATTCTTCTTTTAAAATTTGAATGATAGTTGGAGATAGAGTCGCCGGTGTTTGATCATTTAAAATGTTTGGTAAAGACAAGTGCCCAACCATAATCATTGCATCATCTTCATGGGCAACGGATTTAAAAGGATAAAGTTCTAAATCCATCAGTTGTTCTTTTGTTTTGTAAATATTTGCAAATGAATAATGTGAATCTTCAACAGTATCTCCATGTCCTGGAAAATGTTTGTAAACTGGAATCACGCCTACTTTTTTAAGCCCTTTTGCAAGAGCAGTTCCCATTGTTGTTACCAGTTCTTTTGTTGAACCAAAGCTTCGATCCCCAATGACCGTATTTTCTAAATTACTATTGATATCTAAAACGGGAGCAAAATCCACATTGATACCAACTGTTGCAAGTTCACTTCCTAATATTGTACCAATTTGTTTTGCAATTAAAGGATCATTTGTTGCTCCAACACGTTCCATGGAAGGAATAATCGTGAAACTTTGATCAGGCATAGCAGCAAACCTTTGAACACGTCCACCTTCTTGATCTGTTCCAATAAAAAGAGGGATTTTAGATAATTTTTGAAGTCTTTGGTTTAAATTTTTAACATCTTGATATGACGTGATATTTTCTTTAAAGAGGATAAATCCACCTGGTTGATAAGTCTCTACATCATTAAAAAATCCATTTTCATAATCTGTCTTTCTATAATCCATAAATATCATTTGTCCAATTTTTTCTTCTAAAGACATCGAAGCAATTTTTTTAGATATAAAATCTTTTCCAACACTTGAGTATTTTTCTTTTGGAAGAGTGCTTGGAACTTTTTGTAAATAAAAGTAAACCCCTGTACCACCAATAATCACTAATATTAATGAAAGAATAATTGTAACTTTTATTTTCATATCTTCACATCCTTATCTTTATTATAAGAGATAATTTGAAAAATAAAAAGAAAAAAATTCAATGGAAAAAATTACCAACAAGAAAAAAGGGCGAATCTATTTACGAAACGCACTTTTGTTTTTTATAATAATTATATTGCAAAGATGTCTTCTTTGATTTCACCGCACACTTGATTCAAAGATATATGATATTCCTTTGCAAGAGATACCAACTTGTCAGTTGGTATTTTTGTTTTACCATCTTCATAATAGGAATAACTCGACTGTCTTACTCCAATGCAATCTGCAAATTCTTTTTGTGTTTTTCCTCTTTTAATTCGCTCTAATTTTAGAGCGTTTCCAACATAAATATAATTAAGTTCTTTCCGATAGTGTACTTTACGCTTATTTGAAGAAACGCCTAAAAGGTATTCCACATTTGTATCAAAGATTTCTGCAAGTTTGACAATTTTTGTAATTGGAAAGTTTACATCTCCTAGTTCCCACATTGTGTAAGTAGAGCGTTGGACTTTTAGAAGGGTTGCAACATCTTTCTGCGTCATATCACTATCTTCTCGTAAGTTTCTAATTTTGATGTACTGCATTATACCACCCACTCACCATAATTTTATTACAGGTATTCTTTTTCCTCTTTATTTGTCAAAATAATTGATAAACTTTCCCAAAAAAAGGAGAAAATTGAAAAAAGCTATCATAATACTAATAGGGGGATTTAGATGAGAAAAGTACCAAAAGTTTTGCAAGATGAGATGATGGATTGTGCTGCAGCTTGTCTTCTTTCTATATTAAAATACTATGGTGGAAATATTCGCTATAGTAAATTAAAAAAGATGCTTCTTACAAAAGAAAATGGTACAAGTGCCTATTCCTTATTGAAAGTAGGAGAACAATTAGGGTTTAAAGTAGAAGGAAAGAAAGGAGTGATTCAACAAATTCTACCCCTAGAATATCCTTGTATTGCCCATATAAAAAAAGATGGTTACTATCATTTTGTTGTCGTAATGGAATATAATCTCAAACAAAATAAAGTGTTTTTAATGGATCCTTCTATAGGATATCATAATGTATCTTTAACATATTGGGAAGAAATTTGTACAGGAATTTACTTATTTTTCAAAGTAAATCGTGTATTAATACATGAAAAAGAGACACATTATTTGAAACTTTTATTTCCTCAAAATATTCTATCCAAAAAACTTATCTTCTTCTTAGTTGGAAATTTAAGTTTATCTATTTTAGAAATCTTTGGATTGTTAGAGACAAAAATTTTCTTTTCCTACCTTTTAACAACATATGATAGTTGGAATATTTTTATCTATTTTACTTTCTTTTTTTGCTTTTATTTTTTAATAGAAGGGGGTCTATTTCTTTTTCGATGGTTCTTCTTAAAAATTCAATATCAATCTTATTACTTTCTTATAAGACGGTGGATAAAGCTGCATCTACATCTCCCTTATTATTATTTTGAACAGCATTCAAAAAGCGAAATTTTATCAATTGCAACATCACTTGAAGAAGTCTATCTTTATTTTTATACCACTTTGGAGTGCTTCTTTTTAGAACTTCCTATTTTTATAATGGGACTTGTTTTTATAGGGATGGAAAGCATTTATTTCCTTTTAATTTTTACTTTTTTCTTTTGGATTCTTTTCCTTCTTTTCTTTTTAATATTTCACCGTGTTTCTTTCTATATCCAAAAGTATCTTTCTCATAAAGAAAGAAGAGATCATTTATTGATTGATAGCTTTGAAAAATTAGAAGTGATAAAAGGACTTCATTTGGAAACAAGTTTTTTGTCAAAATTAAAAAAAGAGGAATTTCAATATCAAAATGCAAATTATCGTTTTCAGCTTGCCTATGTTGAAAAAGCTTTCTTTCAAAAAATAGTTCATAAAACGTTGAAATTTCTATTTTTATTTTTCTTTTTAGTGGCTTATTTTAAAAAGAGAGTAAGCTTATATCACTATTTTTTAATGGATGTATTTTTTGAATTGTTACTTAATAGTTATCAAAAAATATTAGAAGTTTTCTATCTTTTTCCAAGAGTGTGTGAAGAAGCCAAAAAGGCTTTAGATTCTTTTTCAAGTGAAGTTGAACTTTTTCCTAAGGAAAGCATCACTCCATTCAAACACTTTAAAGTAGTAAAAGTTTTCAATTTTTCATATCGAATGGAAGGAAGAGAAATTACATCCACTATTTCATTTGAATTAAGAAAGGGTGATTCCATGATTTTACATGGTGCTTCAGGATGTGGGAAAAGTACTCTTTGTAAAAGTATTTTACGGCTTTATCCTGTTCAGAAAAAACGAATTTATTTAAATAATATGGATATTAATTATTTAAATTTAGAAGATATTAGAACAAGGATATGTTATCTATCACAAGAAGAAGGACTTTTTTCAGGAACAATTTTAGAAAATATTACTTTAGGAAAAAAGATTAAAGAAAAAGAGCTTTTCGAAGTTTTATCACTAACGCATGTCAAGCCAATTTTAGATGAAAAACAAATGACTCTTGACTTTCAACTATCTACTTATACATCTATTTTTAGTGGAGGAGAGAGAAAGAAAATTCTTCTTGCAAGAGCCCTTCTTTTAAAAAGAGATATTTACTTATTGGACGAAATTTTTGAAAGTATTTCTGAGGAAGAAGTAGTTGAACTTACTAAGAATGTATTAACTTATTTAAAAGATAAGATAGTCCTCGTCGTATCTCATAATAAGCAACTAGATTGTTTATTTAAGAAGGTATATACATTAAAGGTGGAAAAATGAATCGAAAAAAAAGTTTGATTTTCTTATTTGTTTTATATGCTTTTCTCATTTTACTGTTTGTAAAAGAGCCTTTTAAGTTCTATCCTTATTCTTCTTGTAGTGGTAAAATGCTTGGAGGAAAAGAAGCGATTTTAGTCTGTTCAAAAAAACAAATTCATAAAGTTGGGTATATTGAAAATCAAAAATATCAACTGACAATTATGAAAACAAAAAAAGAAGATGATCTATATTATTTAGAAGTTTTTTTTAAGAAAAAACAAATGCATCAATCATTTACAATTTATTTTAAAGACAAAGAAAAAAGTCTTTGGAAATTATTAGAAAAAGAATGGAGGATTCAATGAAGCAGTTAACAATGAAAGAGTTAAAGAATATTCATGGGGGTATTTCAGTTTGGTTAGGCGTTGGCATTGGTGCTTTAGCAGTTTTTATCTCAGGAATTATTGATGGGCTTGTCCATCCAAAAACTTGTGAAGGAGAAACGAGATGAAGAAGCTACAAGAGCAAGAGTTAAGAAAAATAAAAGGTGGCATTACTTTATCAGGAACTCTTTTAAATTCATTTACAAGCCTTTTAAAAGTTTTATTAGATGCTGGTAGAGCGCTCGGCTCTTCTATTAGAAGGTTGGATGAAAATGCCATTTGTCCATTAAAATGAGTAATTTTAAGTAAAAAAACGTGAAAAAATGTAAAATTTTGTTGTAACAAGTAAAAACAAGTGCTATAATCGGAGGTAGAAAAAGCGAAGGGAGGGATAAAGTATGACACAGGTAACAGTAAAAAATGGTAACTTAGATATGGCATTAAGAAAATTTAAGCAAAAAGTTGCAAGAGATGGTGTCCCTTCTGAATGCAAGAAACGCGAATGTTACGACAAACCAGGTGTTCGAAGAAGAAATGCGAAAAAAGAAGCAATTAAGAATGCTCGAAAGAATGCCCGAAAATCACATAATAAAGAAAACTAAAAAAAACTCATTACGAAAAGTAGTGAGTTTTTTTAAGAGCTTTGTGCTTGATTGACTCTTTTTTCAATCATTTTAATAATATCATCTTTCATGACATTTGTTGCATCTTCCCAAACAAGTTCAAAAAAAACACCAAGTCCCGGAAGAGTTACCTCATCTTGTTCTTTAACAGATTCATCAATGGCTCTTTTTAGTGCTTCATAGTCGTCTCCTTTAAAATTATTAATGATATGATCTCTAATTTTTATATCCATATTTTCATCTCCTATCCATAAGATGAACTTCTTTTTTATAAAATATACAAAAAAATGTCAATTTTAAAGGTTTATTTTTCATTTATCTGTTCTAAAAACATAAAATATGGTATCCTTGTAATTAAGGAGGAGAGATATATGCCAGTTTGGTTAATTGTTGTTATTGCCATTATTGTTATCATTATTCTTTGGTTTGTTGGAACATATAATAGCTTGGTTGGATTAAGAAATAAAGTAAAAGATCAATGGGCACAAATTGATGTGCAGTTAAAGCGACGTGCAGATTTAATTCCAAATCTTGTAGAGACTGTTAAAGGATATGCAAAACATGAAAAAGGAACATTTGAAGATGTTGTTAAAGCAAGAAATACTTTTGTATCTGCAACAACACCTGAAGATGAGATGAAAGCTGCAGGAGAACTTGAGAAAACGATTAGTAAGTTGTTTGCTCTAACGGAAAGCTATCCAGAATTAAAGGCAAATGATAATTTCTTATCTTTGCAAGCAGATTTAAAAGATGCTGAGGATAAAATTAGTATAATGCGACAGTTTTATAATGATGTTGTTATGAAGTACAATAATAAAATTGAGACAATTCCATCCAATATTGTTGCTTCAATAAGCAACTTTAAACAAGCTTCTTTCTTTGAAGCAACAGAAAAAGATAAAGAAGTACCAACTGTATCATTTGAATAAGACTTGTTTTGATACAAGTCTTTTTTGAAAAGGAGGAACTATGAAAAAGTGGAAAATATTCATCATTGCACTCTTTGTAATATTGATGGTATCTGCCATTTTTGTTGCATTTTCTAATCATTTTAATAGTGAACCAACAGACAAGTTTTACATGGATGTAACGATTTTAGAAAACGGGGATATCAAAGTAAAAGAACTGGCTAAGTTAACAGGAAGTTATCATGGAAGAACAAGAACGATTGAGTATATCAATTCTGATGCTCAACTTTTTACAGGACAGCAAAGTGATTTTGATGGTAGTTCAATTTATAATGGTAGCGGCATTACAATTGATAAAGTCGCAGATGTGGTAATTGATAAAAATTTTTCCTTTGATTCAATGAATCATCTCAATCGTATTTTTACAAGAAGTTACGAAACACCACAAGTTGCTTATCAAGTTTATGAGCAAGAAGATACTTCGTATGCAACAAGTTTGAAAATCTACAATCCAGATAGAATGAAGACTGCATTTTATATTGAATATACAATTAAAGATGCTGTTGTTGTCCATGAAGATGTAGCAGAGCTTGCTTGGAACTTACTAGGAGATCAATACGAAGAAAATATTGGAACTTTTGAAGTCCGAGTCCATTTACCACGAGCTGACGATGATTATCGAGTTTGGTTAAAAGGACCTTTAAATGGAGAAGTTGAGAAAAAGGATAATCGAACAGCAGTCGCAACATATGACTTTTTAGGAGCTCGTAATCCTGTAAGTATTCGTCTTATGTTTGACAAAGACTTAGTCTCATCTGCCACGAAAAAAAGTTATACCTATGGAAAAAGTTATATTTTAAAGACGGAACAAGCAGCAGCAGAAAAAGCCAATCAAGAAAGAGAAGAATACAAAGCTTCATATTCAAGAATTAAAGCAATTTTATTTATTTGGTTTATTTGTCTTTTTGCTTCTATATGCTATCTTAAAATTACTTCTTCTAAAAATAAAAAAGCAGATTTCCAACAAGAATATTTACGAGAGTTTCCAGCAGCTTATGGGCCTGAAGTCTTAGAGTATCTTTTGGAAAAAAATGTTTCGGAAGCATCCTTTTCGGCAACAATTCTATCGTTAGTTGATAAAAAAGTTCTTACTGTTCAAGAAGAAAAAAATAAAAATAAAACAGACTATATTTTAACGTGGAATGGCAAAGAAGAAAATTTAGGACAAGCAGAAAAACAAGTTTTAGATCTTTTGATTAAAGATGTTGGAAATGGAAAAGAAGTTTCATTAGAAGCCTTTAAAAAATATGGAAAAAGTACAAGGCATGCTGAAAAAATGATGGATGCTTATCAAAACTTCATCGATATATCAGTAGAAAAAGCCAAAGAAGAAAACTTTTTCCAACAGACTCCACTTTCGAAAATTTTAACGATTATTCTTGCATTCCTTGGAATTTTAATTGCTTTTGTTGTCAGTACGTTTGATATGTTCTTTGCTGTTATTGCAATCTTTGCTTTATCGCTACTGGCACTACTTTATGCTCTATCCATTTATTTTTATACAGCAAAGGGAAGAGAAGATCTTGCCAAATGGAACGCTTTCAAGAAATTTTTAGAGGACTTTTCAACATTTGATGAAAAAGAGCTTCCAGAAGTTCCACTTTGGAATAAATATTTAGTTTATGCCTCTGTTTTAGGCTGTGCTGAAACTTTGCAAAAACAAATGAAATTAAAACTAGATACGATGAATCAGAGTGATATTTATAACTATGATCCAATCTTGATAGACCGAGTTTATCTTTACCATACGATGAGTCATTCAATTAGTCAGAGTGTTCATACAGCAGTCGCATCTAGTCGAAGTTCCATTGCAGCAAGTCGCAGTTCATCTGGTGGTGGCTCTGGTGGAGGAGCATCATTTGGTGGTGGAAGTTTTGGAGGCGGCGGTGGAGGCGGTCGCTTCTAGTAAAGGGTGGTTTCGATGTTGAACAAAAAAATTATTTTAATTCCAGCTTATGAACCAACGATTGAAATGATTAAGCTATTGAAAAAATTACAAAAAGAAGAATGGATTGTCATCGTTGTGGATGATGGAAGTGGGAAAAGCTATCAATCTATCTTTAAAAAGGTTCAAGAGTACGCAACTGTTTTAACACATCCAGCAAATCTTGGAAAAGGAAAAGCATTAAAAACAGGGTTTGAGTATATTGAACAGCATTATCAAGATGCTTTCATTGTTACAATGGATTGTGATGGACAACACACTGTAAAAGACGCAAAAAAATTATTTGCTTATCTTGAAAAAAATCCAGATACGCTTGTATTAGGAAAAAGAAAACGAGGAAAAAATACACCTTTCGCAAGCAAGTTTGGCAATATTTTAACGCGAGGCGTTTATTATATGTTAACAGGAACAGATATTTATGATACACAAACAGGACTTCGAGCTTTTCATGAGAAAATGCTTTTCTATCTTCTTCAAGTGAAAGGAGATAGATTTGAATATGAAATGAATATGCTTCTTGCTTGTTGTAAAAATCAAATTCCTATAAAAGAAGTTGAAATAGAGACCATTTATATCAATCACAACAGCTTAAGTCACTTTCGTGCAGTAAAAGATTCTCTTTTAATCTATAAAGAAATTATTCTATCTAATTATCAAGAAGTATTAACTTTAATAGTAGATTACTTGCTTTATAGTCTTCTTTTTATATTTTCTCATAAAGTGGTTTTTTCTAATGTGATATCACGATGTGTCAGTGTGCTGTTGAACTACCAAATCAGTAGAAGAGTTGTTTTTCTCTATACAGCGAAAAAACAAGGTTTTTTCACTTCCTTTTTTAAATCTTTCTTTATTTTCCTAATAAATACAGTCTTTCTCGTTCTTTTTATAAAAGGGTTAAAAATCCCTGCTTTACTTGCGAAAGTAGTCGTTGAAATAGGAATGTTTTGTCTTTTAGGAAGGTACAATAAAGCAGAAAAAAAAGATTTTGTAAGAAATTAGAAAATCTTTTTTTATCTAAAAATAAGAACCAATTATTGGGCTCAAGCATATTGATAAATAGACTTCATGATGAGATAAAAGTCGTCTTTTAAAAATTTTCATCATATTATAAAAAAAGTGGTACAATAGTACTTGCCACTGTATAGATAATGATTATAAAGGGAGGAAAAAATGATAAAGCTATTCAAAAATTTAACAAAAAAAGATGTTTGTTTTATTCTTGTTGCGATTTTATTAATTGTTTTTCAAGTTCGTCTTGATTTAAAATTGCCAGATTATATGAGTGAAATAACAAGATTAGTACAAACAACTGGAAGTGAAATGTCTGAAATTCTTAAGAATGGAGGATATATGTTATTGTGTGCATTTGGAAGCTTGTTATCTGCCATTTTTGTTGGTTATTTAGCATCCAATGTGTCCGCTCGTTTTTCAATGAATACTCGAAAAAAACTATTTGATAAGATTGAAAACTTAGGTCTACATGAGATAAAGCAGTTTTCGACGAGTAGTCTAATTACAAGAACGACCAATGATATTACTCAAATTCAGATGTTCATTGCAATGGGACTGCAACTATTAATCAAGGCACCCATTACTGCTGTTTGGGCAATTACAAAAATTTTAAATAAAAATTTACAATGGAGTATTTTAACTGCAATTGCTGTTTTGATATTGTTAAGTGTTATTTTCATCATTTTAATTGTTGTCTTGCCTAGATTTAAGAAAGTTCAAATTTTAATTGATCGCCTAAATAATGATACGCGTGATAATTTAACGGGTATTCGAGTTGTTCGGGCATTTAATGCTGAAAGTTATCAAGAAGAGAAATTTGAAAAAACAAATAATGAATTGACAAAAACACAACTTTTCAATCAAAAAACGTTTTCTGTTATGCAACCTGTTATGTATTTAGTCATGTATTTTTTAACGCTTGGTATCTATTTAATTGGGGCTTCTTTAATTCAAAGTGCTATGATGTCTGATAAGCTAGCTATTTTTAGTGATATGGTTGTCTTCTCAAGTTATTCCATGCAAGTTATTATGTCATTTTTAATGCTTACGATGATATTTATGATGTTACCAAGAGCACAGGTATCTGCAAATCGTATTAATGAAGTTCTTGATACACCTTTGAGTATTCAAGATGGAAATTTTGATGGGTTAAATACAAAGGAAGAGGGAACTGTAGAATTTAAAGATGTTTCTTTCAAATATCCAGATGCAGATGAGTATTTACTCAAAAATATTTCTTTTAAAGCCAATAAAGGAGAGACCATTGCATTTATTGGTTCAACTGGAAGTGGAAAGTCTACTTTAATTAATTTAGTTCCAAGGTTTTATGATGCAACAGATGGTTGTGTTTTAGTGGATGGTGTTGATGTAAAAGAGTATACGCAAGAAGCATTAAGAAATAAAATTGGGTATGTTTCTCAAAAGGCGATTATTTTTGATGATACAATTGCAAACAATGTCTCTTATGGAGATAATGGTAAAGGTGCAATTTCAAAGGATAAAATCAAAGAAGCAATCGATGTTGCTCAAGCAACAGAATTTGTCTTGAAAATGAAAGATCAATATGACTCTCATATTGCCCAAGGTGGTAGTAACGTCTCAGGCGGTCAAAAACAAAGATTATCGATTGCTCGGGCGATTGCAAAAGATCCGGAAATTTACATCTTTGATGATACTTTTAGTGCACTTGACTATAAAACAGATGCAATATTAAGACAAGCCCTTAAAAAACATACCAAGAATTCAACACAGTTAATCGTTGCTCAGAGAATTGGAACAATTATGAATGCAGATAAAATTATTGTCTTGGAAAATGGAAAGTGTGTTGGAATGGGAAAACATCAAGATTTATTAAAGTCATGTGATGTATATAAGCAGATTGCTTTATCACAGCTTAGTAAGGAGGAGTTAGAAAATGCCTAGACCAGGAGGACCAAGAAATTTTGAAAAATCTAAAGATTTTACAGGATCTATCAAAAGATTATTCAAAGAGCTCAAATCTTTTCAAGTTGCAATTATGATTGCACTCATCCTTGCTGCAACAGGATCCATTTTGTCCATTATTGCACCCAATAAATTATCCGATTTGACGGATGAGATTTCAAAGGGATTGGTTGTCAATCAAAGCAATATGAAAACTTTGACAGAAAAAATTGAAGCAAATCTAAAAAATATGGATCCTAAAAACATTTTAGAATCAGACCTACAACCTCAAGAAAAACAAAAATTTTTAGAAATCATGGAAAGTGCTTCAACAAATTCTAAGGGAATTCAAGATTTAAAAGATTTATCTTCGGATGCACTCTCCCTTATTTTTAAAGAAATAAAAATAGATGGTGAAGTCATATCAGCAAAAGATCAAGTTAAATATTTAGAATTATTCACTTCATTAAGTCAAGATACTCAAGTAGAAGCATTGTATAAACAAATAGATAAAATGCCTCAGTCTATTCAAAAAGTTATTGAACCTAAAATGCATGGAAAAACAATCCAAAACATCGCCTTATTTTTAATTGCTTTATATGTTTGTTCAGCGTTATTTTCCTATATTGAGTCTATCTTAATGACCGTTGTATCTAATCGTTTTGCGCAAACACTTCGGACCAAGATATCTAAAAAAATTAACAATTTACCGCTTAATTATTTTGACAAAAATCAAACGGGTGATACTTTATCTAGAGTCACCAATGATGTAGATACGATTGCGCAATCTATGAATCAATCTTTATCAACACTTGTTAGTGCTGTAACACTGTTTGTTGGAACGATTATTATGATGTTTGTAACCAACTGGATTATGTCTTTTACAGCAATTATAGCAAGTTTGTTGGGGTTTGCATTTATGTTTACAATTTTAAAAAAGTCTCAAAAATACTTTGTTGCAAGACAAGTAGAACTTGGAAAGCTCAATGCACATATTGAAGAGACTTACTCTGGATTGTTGGTTGTAAAAGCTTATAATGGAAAGAAAATTTCTGATGAGAAATTTGATGAGTTTAATACAAGAGTTTATGAGACAAATCGTAAGAGTCAATTTTTATCAGGGCTTATGATGCCTATTATGATGTTTGTTGGTAATTTAGGATATGTAGCAGTTTGTGTTGTGGGTGCGCTTCTTGTTCAAAAAGAGTTGATTACTTTTGGAGTTATTGTTGCTTTTATGACTTATGTAAGATTGTTTACCAATCCGCTTTCTCAAATTGCTCAAGCTATGACAGCACTACAGTCAACTGCAGCAGCCAGTGAGAGAGTCTTTGCATTTTTAGATGAAGAGGAAATGACTTCAGAAGAAAATATCAAAGAATCATTAGATAAATCTAAAGTAGAAGGAAATATTGTTTTTGAAAATGTTTCATTTGGGTATGATGCTCAAAAAGAAATTATTCATAACTTTAGTGCTTCTGCTAAAAAAGGAGAAAAAATCGCAATTGTTGGTCCAACAGGAGCAGGAAAAACAACACTGGTTAATTTGCTCATGAAGTTTTATGAAATTCATTCGGGTGATATTAAAATTGATAATATTTCAATTCGCAATTTGAGTCGTGCGAATATTCATTCATTATTTACGATGGTTTTACAAGATACGTGGTTGTTTAATGGAACCATTCGAGAAAATATTGCCTACAATCGAGAAAATGTTACAGATGAAAGAATTATGGAAGTTTGTGAAACCGTTGGTATTCGTCATTTTATTAAAACCTTGCCAGCAGGATTAGATACAGTATTAAGTGAAAATGATGCTATCTCATCTGGGCAAAAGCAGCTGATTACAATCGCTCGTGGTATGATTGAAGATGCACCATTCTTAATTTTAGATGAAGCAACGAGTAATGTAGATACAAGAACAGAAGAGCTTGTCCAAAAAGCAATGGATAAGTTAACAGATGGAAAAACATCCTTTATTATTGCGCATCGCTTATCAACAATTAAAAATGCAGACTTAATTCTTGTTATGAAAGATGGAAATATTATTGAACAGGGAAATCATGAAGAATTGATGAGAGAAAATGGTTTTTATTCAAAATTATACAATTCGCAATTTGAACGATAGATATGGGGGAGACAAATATGGAAGCGTTGGTAATTTATAATCCAAATAGTGGAAAAAAAACAGGTTATGATTTATGTAAAATATGTGATGAAGTTTTAAAAGAATATGGCTATGATGTTACTCTTGTTAAGACAGAGTATCCAAATCATGCCAAGGAAATAGTAAAGAAATGTAAACACTACGATATTGTTTTTTCAATTGGTGGAGATGGAACTTTAAATGAAGTTATCTCCGGTAATTATGAAAGAGAGGATAAACTAAACATCTGTCCTCTTCCTAGTGGTAGTTGTAATGATGTCGCATCCATGTTAGGATATGGTAGAGATCCTAAAAAAAATTTAGAAGATGCTCTAGAAGGAGAACTCCATGATTTTGATGTTGGAACCATTAACGATCAACCCTTTGCTTATGTTGTTGGCTATGGCAAATTTATGAATATTCCATATGAAGCTGATCGGGAAGAAAAAAAGAAGCTAGGCTACTTGTCTTATATTAAATTAGGAGCGAAAGAAGTCGTGAAGAAAATGAAAAGATATAAGACAAAAGTAACAGTGGATGGAAAACGTCTAGATGGGAAATATTCATTAATTATGGTCTCTAATTCAAATCATATTGCCGGCATTCATCATTTTTATAAAGATATTGCGTTAAATGATGATATCTTTGAAATTCTACTTTGCAAAGCTGAAAATATCGCAGATATGGCTATTCAATTTGTTAAATTTTATTTAGGGATTAAAACCGATAAAATCATTTCTTTAAATGGTCATACCATTGATATAAAAATCGATGAAAAAGCAACGGATTGGTGTGTTGATGGTGAAAGATTAGACGATAAAAGTGCAAACTATACAATTAAAGTCAATTCAAAAATGAAAGTATTAACTCCTAGAAGAGCAAGTGAAAGGAGATTGTTTGTTGAATGAAAAATATTGTATTAACAATCGGAAGAGAATATGGAAGTGGTGGAAAATATATTGGAGAAGAAGTGGCAAAAAGACTCAATATTTCATTCTATGATAAAGAGCTTATTCAAAAAGCATATGATTTAAAATATAATGTGACGTATTCTAATTTACAAGATTATGATGAAAAATATCGAAATGATACTTTAAAAAGTTTCAATTATATTAATGGTGGCAATACTTTTACTTCAAGTCAATATCAATGGATGATGGATAAAGTAATTAAAGACTTAGGTCAATATGAGTCTTGTGTTATTTTAGGAAGAAATTCTAATAATATTTTAAAAGATTATGAAAATGTGATTCATATTTTTATCTATTCAAATGACTTAGAGTTTAAATTAGAAAGAAAAATGAAACGAGAAAATCTTACAAGAGAAGAAGCTCTAAAAAAGATGAGGCAAGTCGATAAAAACAGGAAGAGATATTATGAAGCCAATAATGAAAATTTAAAGTGGGGAAGTCGACTTGGATATGATTATTTAATCGACTCATCTATTTTAGGAATTGAAGGAACGATTGACTTAATCGTGAAAATATATCAAGCAAAAGCAGAACAACTTCAAAGCAAGTAAAGATAAAATTTTTAAAAATTCTTTCTTGAAATTTTTTGAAAAAAAGTTGTATAATAAGTGAGTCTGATCCAGCAATATATGCGTAAAAACAAGACATTTGTTTTTATGCATATTTTTTTTGACGGAAAAGATACCATAAACAAATAATAGAAAAAGGAGATGTAAAAAATGAAAAATGAAGAAAATACCCAATTTTTAGGTGAAGAAAAAATTGGAAAATTACTTTTAAAGTTTTCAATACCTTGTATTTTATCACTGTTGATTAGCTCTCTTTATAATATTGTTGATCAAATATTTATTGGGAATAGTGATTTAGGATATTTAGGAAATGCAGCGACTGGAATCGTTTATCCGATTACGATTATTGCCGTAGCTTTTGCTTGGTGTTTTGGAGATGGTGCTGCTGCTTATTTGTCACTTTGTCAAGGAAGAAAAGATACTGAAAATGCCCATAAGTCCATTGGAAACAGTATTTTAGTAACATTTATTATTAGTATTCTCTTCCTTATTTTAGGGTTTATGTTTAAAGAACCATTGCTCTATTTGTTTGGAGCAAGTTCGAAAAGTATCCACTTAGCGAGTGAATATTATGTTATTATTTTGGCAGCTATTCCTATCTACATGCTTGGAAATAGTATGAATGCAGTCATTCGAGCAGATGGATCACCAAAGTTTTCAATGCTCGCTACAGCACTCGGTGCCATCATCAATATCATTTTAGATCCTATCTTTATTTTTATTTTCCATTGGGGAATTCAAGGAGCTGCTTATGCGACGGTTATTGGACAAATTTTATCGTTGATAGTTTCAATCATTTATTATACACAGTCCAAAACATTTCGCCTCTGTAAAGAAAGTTTTAAAATCAATTTTCATCTTTTAAAAAATGTCCTCAAATTAGGTATTTCAACTTTTATAACTCAGATGAGCATTGTCATCATTTCATTAGTATGTAATATGATGTTGGCTCAATATGGAGCACGTAGTTCATATGGATCTGATATTCCAATTGCAGTGATTGGAATTGTGATGAAAGTATTTTCAATTGTTATTAATATTGTCGTTGGTCTTATATTAGGAGCACAACCTATTTTAGGTTATAATTATGGTGCTAAAAATTTAGATCGAGTAAAAGAAACATTTAAGAAAGTATTGACTTTTTCCTTTATAATTGGAGTTATTTCTGTCTTTATTTTTGAACTGACACCAGAAATTATTATCAAAATATTTGGGTCCAATGAAAAACTTTATATGGAATTTGCTGTGTTAACTTTCCGACTTTTCCTCTTGCTTGTTCCTCTAACATGTGTTATCAAAATGGTTTCAATTTTTTTTCAAGCTGTTGGACAACCATTCAAATCCGCAGTTGTCTCATTAGCACGTGATATTGTCTTTTTTGTCCCACTTGTTCTTATCCTTCCAAGATACTTAGGAATTCAGGGTGTTTTACTAGCAAGTCCTATCGCAGATTTTCTAGGCATCATTGTTACGGCTGTTCTCGTTAGAAATTTCTTTAAAAATATGGCGAATGAGGATACTTTAGAAAAAGAAGATGTCGTTTTAAAGCCTTCAAAAGAGGGTGTTATCATTACAATTTCTCGAATGCATGGAAGTCAAGGAAAAGCAATTGGGGAGTTGGTAGCAAAGACTTTAAAAATTCCATGTTATTATAAAGAAGTTGCAGCACTGGTTGCGAAAGAAAGTGGCATCTCATCTTTATTTATTTCAAAAATAGATCAAAGTCAAGATGCTATGCACGAGTTATATCTGACAACTTCTCCAGTAAAGTATGCCATTGAAGCACAAGAGAAAGTCATTAAAATGATTGCAGATAAAGGATCTTGTGTCCTTGTTGGAAGAGCAGCTGACTATGTACTAAGAGAATATAAAAATGTTGTTAGAATCTTTATTTATGCTCCAGTTGACTACCGTATTCAAAGGGTAAGTGAGATGTATCATGATAGCATCGCATCTTCCAAAAAATATGTTGAAAAATCCGATAAAAATCGTGCCAATTATTATGAACTCATTTCAGGAAAAACTTTTGGAAATCCATCCAATTATGATTTGTGTATTGACTCAAGTATAGGAAAAGAAAAAACGGCAGAAATTATTTGTGATTATATCAAAAAGATACAAGAAAAATAATGACTTTTTTCTTTTCTTTTTGCATACATTTTAAAAGGTGATAACCTTTGAAGAAATATCTTTTTATTTTGTTTTTTGTCCTTTTTTTTCTCTTTCCACACTGCGTTTTTGCAGATACAGCTAAAAGTAGTATCATCATGGATATTGATAGTGGTAGAGTCCTTTATAGTTCGCATCCAGATGATGTACGTCTTATTGCATCGACAACTAAAATAATGACAAGTGTTCTTGCGATTGAATCTGGAAAGCTAGATAATGAAGTCACGGTAGGGGATGAAGTTTTAAAGATGTATGGAACAAGTATTTATATAACTCCGGGTGAGAAAATGTCTTTAAGAGATTTAGTTTATGGTCTTCTTCTTCGAAGTGGAAATGATGCCAGCGTTGTGATTGCGAAGTATTTAGGGGGTACAGAAGAAAAGTTTGTTGCAATGATGAATGAAAAAGCAAAGATGATTGGGATGAAGAATACAACTTTCGAAAATCCTCATGGACTGGATGAAGAGACAAAAAATCAATCGACAGCAAGAGATATGGCACTTTTATCTCGATATGCTTATCAACTAGAAGAATATCGCAAAATCACTAAAACATATAAATATGTTGTCTCAACAAAAGACAAAACTTATCTTTGGTACAATAGAAATAAACTTTTAAAAACATATCCATATGTTACAGGAGGAAAAAATGGCTATACTCCAAGTGCTGGAAAGACTCTTGTTACTACAGCAGAAAAAGACGGACTTCGCCTAACAATCGTAACCTTAAAAGATAGTGATCCGTTTGAAAATCACAAAAAACTTTATGAGAAGATTTTCGAAGAATACCACTCCTATAAAATAGTGGATCAAAAAACTTTTCAACTCACATCTCCTTTTGTCTTAGGAAATGCTTATATCGAAGAGAGTTATTGGTATCCACTAAAAGAAGAGGAAAAGAAAAAAATCAGAGTGATTGCAAAAATTCCAAAAGAAAAAACACTTCAAAGTGGAAAAGTAGGAGTGGTATCTATCAAATTAGGAAATGAACTTTTAAAAGAAATCCCAATTTATCAGAGTGTTGATAAGAAAAAAAAGAAAAGCCTTTTAGAACGAATAAAGCTTTTCTTTACGAAGTCGTAAATCGAAAAAAGAAAATCGATGGTCTTGAAAAGAAGCGATATGGACTATTACTACTTCCAAGTCCTGATGAAATATAAAGCTCGGTGTTTTCTATTTTATAATAAGGATCATAATAAGTCGTTGCTCCTTCTTTTTTTATAAGGGGTGCAAGATATGGAATTCTTATTTGACCATTATGAGAATGTCCTGCAAAAGCAAAATCGACTTTTGTTGTTTGAAGGAGGGATGTAATGGTATCTGGATGATGAAATAGTGCGATACTAAAAATATCTTGATAAGCATTTTCTTCTTTAAAATAAGCAAGAGCTTTTTCAAAATCAGGCACTTTTTTTCTAGAGTCAAGACCAATTAATAAGATAGGACTCATCTCTTTTTGATAGATTAAGTCATAGTCATCTTCTAATACTCGAAACGCGGAAGAGGTTAAAATATTCTTGGTATTTTCATTATCTTCTTCACCTAAAACAGCATATTTTCCAAGTTTGGCTTCTAAAGACGATAAAAAATTTTGAATCGTTTTTTCTTGCTTTGAAGAAATTTTTTCTTTACTTTCAATTAAATCTCCCACGAAAAAAATTAAATCGGGTTTTCTAATATTGATTTCTTTTTGTAAATTTTGTAATTGTTTCTCAAGAAAAGTAGTTGGATAATGAAGATCGGAAAAGACAATCACTTTTAATCCATGAAAAGCAGATGGCATTCTCTCGGTTGTTATTTTTTTTTCTTTAACTAAAAGAGAAGTTGTCCCAATATTTAAAACATAATAGATAAAAGCAGAGAACAAAATAAATAGAATCAATAAAAAAGTAAAAATTCGTTTGGCTATTTTTTTACGCGTATCTAGCTTTTCTTTTTTGATAATTTTATCTTGTTTTTCTTTAAATCTTTTTGAACGTGTCTCCATTATCTCACCTAGTTTTATTTTAGCATAGCAGGGGAAGACAGTAAACATTCAAAAAAATAAAAGTTTCCGCAAAATGTCAAAAAGAAAGAACATTTTTACTTTATTTTTAAAAAAAAGAATGCTATACTATTTCTATAAGAATAAAGGAGAGGTGAACTATGGAAAAGAAGCCATTGAAAAAACGAAAAAATGAAGAAGAAGTTGGAAGTTGGGTTTATATCTTGTTACTTTCATCCACAACAATTCTTGCTTGGGTTTTAAACAAATTCGATTTTGAATTTGGTAAAGTCACTTTAACACTGGCAGTCTTTGTCTATCCATTTTTATATTTTATTGCCAACATTATTACCAAAAAATATGGAGTTAAAGAATCTATTAATGCCATTACTTATTCAGCTGGATTGATGCTTTTATTTGCAATGGTTGCTGGTATTTTAACAGAACAAGAAATTGACTATATTCCTTTAACGGGAGAGTTATTTGGATATATGATGAGCCAAGCTGTGAATCTTTCAATTTATTTCTATTTATATATGAATACACTTATGGGTAAATTTGTTTTATTAGCCAATTATGTGTTTGTTATGATGATTAATAATTTTATTGCAATGCTTTTTGCATCTAGAATGGTGCTTTTAAGAAGCTTCTGGAAAAGTTTTCTTGCAATTATCTTAATTCAAGCAGCCATTTCTATTATTTTAATTCTTTTTGACAATAAGAAAATTGAACCTAAAGTTTATCGTAAACTCACTAAGAATGAAAAGTAGAAAAACAAATCAAGGATTTACTTTGATAGAGTTACTTGCAATATTAGCGCTTATTGGAATGCTTTCTTCTCTTGTTGTTCTAAAGGTGAGTGATACATTAAGAAAGAGTAATCAGGTTTATTATCAAAAACAAGAAGACTTTATTGCATTAGCAGCAAAAGACTACTTTAGCGATTATCCAAGTCGCCTTCCAAAGAATATTTTGGAGCAAGGAGAGGTTTCTGTTCAAACTTTAAAAGAAGAGTCTTATTTAACGGATGAGATTTTAGATGTTCAAAAGAAGCCTTGTAGTCATGAAAAAAGCAAAGTCATTGTCACGCTAGAAGAGGGGAAAAAATACACTTATCAAACTTATTTAGTTTGTCCATTTACTCAGTATCAAACAAAGATAGAATAAATATTGGAAAATCGGAGAAATCTTCGATTTTTCTTTTGTTTTTCTAAGAAACTGCGCTATAATGATATTAGTCTGAAAGAGAGATGAGATGGATGGATCTATTTTTTTCATCAAGAGAAGAACTTTATAAGAGAATACGCCCAGCTTTAAGTACCAAAAGAGAAGAGTTAAGAAGAGTTGGATTTCCTTATATACGAGAGATTGATATTTGGAACTATCTTGTTGAAAATAAATGGAGAGAAAAAACTTCTTTGATGTTATCGGATGTTGTGTCTGATATTTTACATATGGATTGCAATATACTCGATCAATACGTTAAAGAAAAGTTAGAGAAAGAAACAAGAGTTGATAGGTTTCAAGAGTTAGAACTAATTTAAGAGGTGAAGTAGATGAAAAAAGGAAAAATGATAAGAAGAACGTTCTTCTTAATTGTATTAACAGTTCTTATTTGTATGGGATTTATTCCACTTTTACAAAATTTGAATTTTGGGCTTGATTTGCAAGGTGGATTTGAAGTTCTTTATCAAATAGAGTCGATAGATAAGACAAAACTAACAAAAGAAAAAGTGACAGCCACTTATAAAAGTATGAGCAAACGAATTGATTTATTAGGCGTTAGTGAACCTGAAATTATCGTTGAGGGAAATGATAAGATTCGTGTGAAATTAGCTGGAGTAACCGATCAGGAAACAGCAAGAGAACAACTCTCAGCTGTTGCATCACTCTCGTTTAGAGATGCTGATAATAATCTATTAATGACGAGTGATGTACTCAAATCAGGTGGGGCAAAACTTACAACTGGTAACAGTGGAAATCCTGCTGTTTTATTAAGTATTCGTGATAAAGATAAGTTTTATGAAGTCACCAATCGAATCAAGGATAGTGAAAAAAATGTCATTGTCATTTGGCTTGATTTTGAAGCAGAAAAAAATAGTTACAATATTGAACAAGCTTACTGTGGTACAAAATATTCAAACTGCTTAAGTGCCGCAACTGTCTCTCAAGGATTTGCAAGTGATGTAATCATTGAAGGAAGTTTTTCTAAGGAAGAAGCACAAAATTTAGTAGATTTAATTAACTCCGGAAGTCTGCCAACAAAATTAACAGAAATCTCAAGTAAGACAGTTGGTGCTTCATTTGGAGACGCCACATTAGAAAAAACCTTTTTAGCAGGTGTTATTGGAATTGTTTGTATTATTATCTTCTTAATAATTCTTTATCATTTTGCGGGATTTTTATCTGCAGTTTCTATTCTTCTTTATACCTTTTTAGTCTTCTTAACATTTTGGGTTGTTGGAGGTGTTTTAACGCTTCCAGGTATTGCCGCTCTTGTTCTTGGAATTGGAATGGCAGTGGATGCCAATGTCATTATGTATGCGAGAATCAAAGAAGAGCTTTATAAAGGAAAAAGTTTAAAAACAGCCTTTCGTTTAGGAAGTAAAGCAAGCTTTAAAACCATTCTTGATTCGAACCTTACAACGCTTTTGGTTGCCATTATCATGTTTATTTTTGGAGAAAGTAGTGTCAAGGGCTTTGCAACAATGTTGATTATCACAATTGCAGTGACTATGTTTACAATGGTTTATATTACAAGAGTTTTACTCAAGCTTTTTGTAAAAACAGACTACTTTAATGACAAACTGAACTTCTTTATTCATGTCAAAGAAGAAGACTGTAAGAAGAATAAAGAAGAAAAAGTACAGAAAGAACCTTATAACTTTTTAAAATTAAGTCGTTTCTTTATCGCTTTTTCACTCATTATTTTAATAACTGGAGGTGTGTTCTTCGCAACTAAAGGATTGCATCTTGGTATTGATTATCAAGCAGGAACAAGCATTAGTATTGAGACATCCACTAAAATAAAAAGTAAAGATATTCAACAAGAATTGAAAGACTTGAAATTGACAGTTTTAAATATTGAAAATCAAACAGACGGTAAAACGATTCGCGTTAAAAATGTTTTAAAGAATAAGAAAATTGAGGAAGTTAAAAGTCATCTTGAAGAAAAATATAATGCTAAAGTCAATATTGAAGTCGTCTCAAATCTTGTTAAACAAGAACTGGTAAAAAATGCTTTCTTTTCAATCATTTTATCTTTAATAGGTATCATTATTTATGTCTCATTCCGTTTTAAATTGAGTTATGGAGTTGGATCCATCGTTGCACTTTTACATGATGCACTCATGATGATAGCAGTCTTTGCTATTACAAGAGGAGAAATCTCTGTTATGTTCATCGCAGCAATTTTAGCGATTATTGGGTATTCCATTAATAATACGATTGTTATGTTTGATAGAATTCGTGAAAATATCGATCATGAAGAGAAAAAAATAACCCAAGAAAAATTAAAAACTCTTACCAATCGTTCAATCGATCAGATGATGCTTCGAGCAATTTATACATCCATTACAACACTTCTTCCTGTCCTTGCACTGATTTTCTTAGGAAGCCCTGAAATATTAGGATTTAATATTGCTATGCTCATCGGACTGGTTGCGGGTACTTATTCTTCAATCTTTATTGCCCCAGCAGTTTGGTATTTTCTTGAAAAAAGAAATGTTGGAAAAGAAAAGAAAAAAAGACCAGTCTATCATGAAGAACTTGATGAAAAAATCATCCATGGAATTAATGATTAGTAAAATAATGGAGGAATAAATGAAAAAATTAATGGATCACTTTTTTAGTGAAGAATTCAAATCATCTTTTGCTTATCAACATATTGCACCACTTTTACAGGATAAATTAAATGGGGTTGAATCTATTTTAGATGTTGAGGAAGATTATGTATACTCATCATCTAGCTTAGCGATTTGTCACAATGTGGATGAACAAGGGGCTCATCTTTATGAGATAGAATTACCAGAGAAATTAGTGCACTATCGTATCTGTTTAAGTAAGTATTCTTATGAAGAAAGATTTTCTTTTGTAACGGTAAGCTCTTTTCCATTGGAAGTTGAAAATAAAGTAGAAATTGTCTACAATAAAGTCAATAGTAATCAACAAAATTGCGAAGTGGATTATGGAGAAAGTAGTGTTGAATATATTGATAAAATCGGTGGCAAAGTTCAGAGTTATCATCAGACAGTTTATACAAAAAAAGGAGATATTAAAAAAGAACAACATCGTAACTTATCTCAAGCACGTATGATTTTAGAAGCTTTAAAGGCGTATTCTGAATATGAACACAACGTTGATTCAAAAAATATAGAAACGCGCTTTGATAAAACTTATAAGAGCGAGCTTTTAGATAAAATAGTTGTTACTAAAAAGGAAGAAAAACAAAAAATAAAAGTTGCACCATTTAAAACATCACCAATAAGAAAATTTTAAAAGAGAATTCTTTCCAAATTGAAAGAGGGGATTGAAGTGACAAAGCAAAAGGATACAACAACACTGGAAGACTTGCTGAAGAGAACGGATCACTATATCAAAGATTTAGATGAGAGAAATGAAATTATTAAAGCTTATCATTATGCAGAAGAAGCACATCGAGGACAATACCGAAAAAGTGGTGAACCCTATATTATTCATCCTTTGAATGTTGCCATCATTTTAACGGAGATTTATGCAGACAAAGAAAGTATTGTCACAGCTCTTTTGCATGATACCATTGAAGACTGTGAAGTCACAGAAGAAGAAATTGAACAAGAATTTGGACCCACTGTCTTAAAGCTTCTTCGTGGAGTAACAAAACTATCCAGAATTCACTTTTCAACAGAAAATGAATATTTAATAGACTATTACAAAAAAATTATTGTTGGGATGAGTGAAGATGTAAGAGTCATTATCATTAAACTTGCAGATCGTCTTCATAATATGAGAACACTTTGGGCATTAAGTCCTGAAAAACAAAAAAGAAAAGCCAAAGAATCTCTTGAGATTTTAGCGCCCATTTCAGATCACTTAGGCATTCATAAAATCACGAGTGAATTAAGAGATTTATCTCTTCGCTATTTAAAACCTACTGCTTTTTATGACATTGCAGAAAAATTAAATAAGACAAAACTTGAAAGAGATGCAACAGTCTCAACCATGATGGATGAAGTCAGTAGTTTGCTGAGTGAACATAATATTGTGCATGAAATTAAAGGAAGAGCTAAAAGCATCTATAGTATTTATAATAAATTAAATAAGGGAAAAAAATTTAGTGATATTTACGATTTACTTGCACTTCGTATTTTTGTCAATACAGAACAAGAGTGTTACTTAGCCCTTGGAATTATTCATTCCAAATTTAGACCACTTCCAAATCGATTCAAAGATTATATAGCAATGCCAAAAGCTAATATGTATCAAAGTTTGCATACCACTGTTTTTGGAGTAGATGGTTATTTATTTGAAATTCAAATTAGAACTTATGAAATGGATGAAATTGCAGAAAATGGAATCGCGTCTCATTGGGCATACAAAGAACAAAAAGATGCTTCTCGTTTAATGCAGACAACAACAGAACAAAAACTTCAATTCTTTAAATCCATTATAGAACTTTCAAAAGAACAACTCAGTAGTGAAGAATTTGTTCAAAGTGTTAAAGAAGAAGTACTCAATAACAATATTTACTGTTTTACCCCCAAAGGAGATGTCATTGAACTTCCTCGAGGTGCAACACCACTTGATTTTGCTTACAAAGTGCATACAAAAGTAGGGGAAACAACAGTGGGGGCAATCGTAAATAATAATATTGTTCCACTCAACTATGAACTTCAAAATAATGACATTGTCAAAATCAATACCAATAAAAATAGTTGTCCATCCAAAGAATGGATTTATATGGTAAAATCCACGACAACTAAAAATAAAATCAAAAGCTTTTTTACCAAAAATGAAAAAGAAGTTTATTTAGAAAGAGGAAAATATGCCCTTGAAAAAGAACTTCGCAAGAAAAAAATATCTTTTCATGACTTTATTCAAGAAGACAACATAAAAACCATTTTGAAAGAATTTAAGCTTCAAGACATAGATGAGATGTATTATAATCTTGGGACAGGAAAAATATCCGCTCTTTCTTTGATTCGAGTTATTTATAAGCAAGAAGAAAAACCTAAACTCATTAAAATTGTCAAGACAGTCGAGGGAGCCTCTGTTGCAGTGGATGGAATTGATAATGTCAAAGTGCAACTTGCATCTTGCTGTATGCCAATACCTGGAGATGAAATAGTAGGCTACATTACAAAAGGAAATGGAATTACAGTCCATCGAACAACATGCCATAACCTCATTCATTTAGATGAAAGATATTTAGATGTTCATTGGATGAGTGAAGGAACTTCAAAAAAATACTTAACATCCATTGTTTTATACACCAATACCCTTGAAAACCACTTGGGAGACATTATCAGTAAATTAGGCTCACTTGACGCTCAAGTAGATGAGGTAAAAGTGATGCATCGCGAATCTCTTGTCATTGAGATGCAACTTTTGGTAAGAAATTTAAAACATTTAGAAAAAATCAAAATAGAATTACTTAAATTCCCATATATTAATGATATAGAAAGGGTTTATCGCTAATGAGAGTCTTGGTTCAAAAAGTTAAAGATGCGACTTGTAAAGTAGATGGAAAAATTGTGGGAAGTACGCCCTTTGGTCTTTTAGTTTTTGTTGCTTTTCAAGAAGGGGATGAAAACGAGACAATTTTCTGGATGGCAAAAAAGATTGCGAACTTGCGTATTTTTCAAGATGAAAATGGTGTTATGAATCGTTCTGTTTTAGAAGTCAGAGGTCGCATCTTATCCATTTCACAATTTACGCTTTATGCAGATTGCCATAAAGGAAATAGACCAAGTTATATGAAAGCCTTAAAAAGTGAAAAGGCAGAAAAATTATATGACGAATGGAATTTTCAACTGAGTCAAATTGTTCCAACAGAAACAGGAATATTTGGTGCA
>CANQHD010000003.1 GCA_947623625.1 uncultured Bacilli bacterium | reverse complement strand
AAAGAAATAAATAAATTGAAGGATGATAACAAGGTTATAAAAAACAAAACTGATGATTTAAAACAATATGAAGAAAAAATTAAATCTTTAATTAATATTGAAAATCCTACAAGAGAATTAATGCAAACCATCATTGATAAAATAGTTATAGACAAGGATAAAAATATAGAAATAATATACAAATTTAACATATTAAATAATTTTTAATAGAGGTAAAAATGAAAGAACAAATAACTATAAATATTAATTCAATTAGATCATTATTAATCACCATACTATTTAATGATATAAAATTGGCAACTGCAACAGGATTTATAGTAAATTATAATGGTAATGTGTATCTAATTACTAATAGGCATGTTGTTACTGGTAGAAATAATGAAACAAATGAATGTTTAAATTTAAATTTATCAATACCAAATAGGCTAAACGTTTGGTTTCCACATAAAGAAAATGATAATTATGTTTGGGGTAATATAAATGTAGATTTATATGATAGTGAAGAAAATAAAATTTGGATAGAACATCCTTTGTATAATGAAAAGGTTGATGTTGTTGCAATTAATCTTGGAAGATATAATCAATTTGAATTTTGTCATGAATTAATATCTGGATATAATCCAATTGTTACTGAGAATGTTTATATTATAGGCTATCCTTTTGGATTTGAAGTTAATCCTAATATTGGTAAATACGCCATTTGGTCTACAGGAATTGTTGCAAGCGATCCGGATCTTAACATAAATATAAATGGTGAACAACTACCAGCATTTTTAGTCGATGCTAAAACTAGACAGGGGCAATCTGGATCACCAGTGATATATTATCGAGAAGCAGGTATGGTAAGGCAAAATGATGGATCATATTCTTGGCAGTCTAATACTACATACGGTATAGGAATATATAGTGGAAGAATTAATAAAGATAGTGATTTAGGCTATGTTTGGAAATGGTCTTTAATCAAAGAAATAATAGAAAATGATAAATAAAATACTACACAGCGACTATCCCCAGGTGGCGAAGGTGCAGAAGTTGTCTACGCTTTAAGAAATAGTAGCACCCTTGCTAAAGATATCCTAGATGCAATTGGGCAGGAGGGTCAAGTGACTAGACGATATTATCAAAGACGTCTTCCAGAAAATCCTCTTCAAGATTACTACTTTATTATTCGGGATACAGATCCTGCTCAATCATTGCTTCTAGAGTATGGTTTCATTGACAATCCAAATGATCAACAAAAACTTCAAAATGATTTGCTAAACTATGTAGAAGGAGTGGTTCGAGCAGTTGCAAATTATGGTGGCTATAACTATATTCCTCCAGAAGGACAAGAGGGAGAATATTATACGGTAAAAAGAGGAGATAGTCTTTATAGTATTGCTCAACAATTTGGACTTACGGTACAACAATTAAGAGATTTGAATCAACTAACAACAGATGTTCTACAAATAGGACAAACACTTCGTGTAAAACCACTAGACACATCTCCACCATCTCAAGAAGGACAAACTTATACGGTGAAAAGTGGGGATAGCTTATGGAGCATAGCCAGGGATTTTAACATTACAGTTCAAGAGTTAAAAGCTGCTAACAATTTAACCTCAGACGTCTTGCAAATAGGACAAATATTGGTAATTCCTTCCAATTATCAACCACCTTCTATAACGACGCAAGACTATATTGTTCAAAGAGGAGATAGCCTATGGACAATCGCTCGAGAATTTAATACCACTGTTAATGAACTTCGTTCAATTAATAACCTTACAAGTGATATTTTGCAAATCGGACAAATTTTAAAAGTCCCAAGTCGCGAGGAAGAGCCCATGCCACCTGCAACTCCATCGACATATACTGTTCAAAGAGGAGATAGCTTATGGAGTATTGCTAAAACATTTGGTGTCAGTGTAGATGATATAAAGACAGCAAATAACTTAACTACAAACTTACTTCAAATCGGACAAGTTTTAATCATACCAACAGAAAGTAATATACCGCCTGTAACTCCTTCAACAATATATACCGTTCAAAGAGGAGATAGTCTTTGGACAATTGCTAGGAAATTTGGAACAACTGTGAATGCTATTCGTGAAGCAAATGGATTAACAAGTGATCTTCTCTCGATAGGTATGACTTTAAAAATCCCTACAGACCTATAGAAAAACAAAAACTTTTCCCTTGTTTTATATTGCTTTTTACTATTTAACATGTTATTCTTAATATGTAAGCATGATATGCTTAAACATAGGGAGGAGTATTAAAAATGAAAAAAGTTGAATTAGTAGAAGCTGTTGCTGAAAAAGCTGGAATTACAAAAGCAGATGCAACACGTGCAATCGATGCAACATTTGAAGCAATTACAGGAGCTTTGAAGCAAGGAGATAAAGTACCACTTGTTGGTTTTGGAACATTTGATGTTTCTGAAAGAGCTGCCCGTGAAGGACGTAATCCAAAAACAGGAGAAACAGTTCACATTGCTGCTAGAAAAGCTGTTTCATTTAAAGCAGGTTCTGCATTAAAAGAAGCAGTTAATGCTTAAAAGAAGTCTCAAGTTCATTCTTGAGATTTTTCTTTGTTAATTTATAGTATAATAAAGATGGTGATACTAAAGATGAAAGAAGTCACATTAAAAATACTAAAAAAAATAGAAGAATCAGGATATCAAGCTTATATTGTAGGAGGATTTGTTCGTAATTTTCTTCTTGGAATAGAGTCAAATGACATAGATATTACAACAGATGCAACACCAAAAGACTTGTATACTATATTTCCAGATGCTATTTTGCCAACTACAGAATATGGATCTGTTACAATCATTGTGAATCAAATTCGCTTTGAAATTACTACTTTTCGCAAAGAATTTAACTATCAAAAAAATAGACGTCCTGGAGAAGTTATTTACATAAAGACACTCAAAGAAGATTTATTAAGAAGAGATTTTACTGTAAATACTCTTTGTATGGATAAAAATGGAAAAATTATAGATTTGTTAAATGCTAAAGAAGACTTAAAAACAAAAAAAATAAAAACAGTTCAAGAAAGCAAAAAAAGCTTTGAAGAAGATGCTCTTCGAATACTAAGAGCAATACGATTTGCTACTACTTTAAATTTTGATTTAGATAAAGAAGTCGAAGATGCCATTCGTCAAACAAAATACTTATTAAATTACTTATCAAAAGAACGTATTAAAGAAGAATTGACTAAAATATTTGCTTCAACAAATGCGAAAGGCGGAATACATTTATTACTTTACTTTGAACTAGATAAAGTTCTTCATTTAAAAAAGTTAAAAGATATTCATTTTTTCTCACAAAGTATTGGTATATGGGCATTTTTAGAAGTAGATAATCTTTACCCATTTTCAAAAAATGAAAAAGAATTAATGATGAAAATTAGAAAAGTAAAAGACGAGAATTTTTCAGATTATGCAATTTATCAATGTGGTCTTTATGCAAGTAGCGTTGCGGGTGAAATGTGTGGTCTTTCGAAAAAAGAAATTATAGAAAAATACGAAGCCTTGCCTATTAAAAGACTACAGGAGTTGTCAGTTAATGGACGAGATCTTTTGAAAATATTTAATAAGCCACCAGGACCTTATTTAAAACAGTGGATTAAGTTATTAGAAAAACAAGTGATTTTAAGAAATATAGAAAATCAAAAAGAAGCATTGATTTCCTATTGTTTAAACAATAAATCTATGATAGTATAACCGAGAAAACAGAAGGTGAAAAGGATGAATCAAGAAAAGTTATTACCATTTCTAACTGGAAAAAATATCCAAATTCCATTAAGTATGCTTCCTTTAAAGCAAAAATGGAAATTGGAATGGAATGATTTTATTATGTTAATGTATTTGAAAGATAAGGGAAAAACTTTTCCATTAAATCCAAATGAAATAGGAGAAGATTTAGCTCTTACAACAAAAGAAGTCATGCTTTCAATTAGTAGCTTAGAAGATGTACATTTACTGAGAATGAATACAGTTAAAGGCGAAAAGGGAATATTAGAAGACTATCTTTCGTTAGAAGACTTTGAACGTCGATATGTCGAATATGCTCTTGAACAGATTAATCAAAAGGATGTATCAAAAAGTAACATCTTTGAACTTGTTGAACAAGAATTTGGTCGCACTTTAAGTCCTATGGAACTTGAGATTATAAAAGCATGGCTGGATAGTGGATTTCAAGAAGAGGTGATTGAAGAAGCTATTAAAGAATCTGTGTTCAATGGAGTTACCAATCTTCGTTATATTGATAAAATTTTATATGAATGGGATAAGAAAGGAATACGGACAAGGGAAGATGTTGAAAAGAAAAAACTCCATCATCGAAAGGAAGAACCTCCAGTTGAAGTGTTTGAATATAATTGGTTTGAGGATGATGATTTAGATGAATGAAAAAGTTGAAAAAATAGAAAAATATTTAGATACATTATTTCCAAATCCGCATTGTGAACTGATTTATCATAGTGATTGGGAATTGTTGATTGCCGTTGTCTTAAGTGCACAAAGTACGGATAAAAGAGTGAATAGTGTTACCCCAATTTTATTTAGTCAATATCCAACTTTAAAAGACTTAAAAGAAGCCGAATTAAAGGATTTAGAACGAATTTTAAGACCCATTGGTTCCTTTCGAAAAAAAGCATATTATGTGAAAGAGATTGCTAGAAGACTAGATGAAGATTATTCTGGAGTTTTACCAAAAGACAGAGTAGAGTTAGAATCATTACCAGGTGTAGGAAGAAAAACAGTTAATGTTGTTTTATCAGAACTTTATAATTATCCTGCAATTGCTGTTGATACTCATGTAGAAAGAGTAAGTAAAAGACTTTACTTAGCAGCTTTAAAAGATAGTCCATATCATGTTGAAGAGCGTCTTATGAAAAAATTTTCCAAAGATGTTTGGGGAAAACGCCATTTGCAGATGGTATTATTTGGGAGGTATTATTGTAAGGCTGTTAAGCCACTTTGTAATGATTGCCCTTTAAAAGAAATTTGTCGAAGATCAAAACAGGAAAAGAAAAAGAACTCTTAGCATGAGCTCTTTTTTTATGGATTAGATGGTGGATTATTGTTGCTTGATCCTTGATTTCCAGTTGTACCACCTTCTGTTCCTTCAGCAGAAGATGTATTTTTTTGTTTAACATGGACTGTTATATTTGCACTTGTTTTTGTCTCTCCAAGATATTTGAAAGTCACTTTAACAGAATATGTACCAACATTTAATGTATTAGTAAATGCCATATTTTTACCATCTACACTAATAGAAATAATTTCTATTGAAGACGTTACATTTTTATCGCTGTCTTTAACATAGATTTGTTTTTTAATATCATTAACGGTAGCTGAACCTGTTGTAGTTTCAATATTGATAGTACTTGGTCCAACAACTAAATTCATTTTTGGTTGCGATAAAGTATAAGTAGCTGCTTCACTTTGATTGCCATTATATTTATTAAAGGTTGCCACAACTTTATAAGTACCATATGGAGTCGTTGGGTTTGAAACGGTATAGCTTGTTTTAGTTGTAAATCCAAGAAGTGTATTATTGAAATAGACATTGTATCCAAATTCACCATAAGAATTTAAAACGGTGACTGGATTCACTGCATTCCAAGAAATAGTTACTTTTTTACTATTTGCATCGTAGGTGGCTTTTAAATTAGATGGTGTATCAATTTTGCCATTATCCACTCGTTTAGGTTCATGGTCTTTCTTGAAGTACTCTGTTCGACCACCAATTTGGATACCGACAACACTATCAGGGGCTTTGAAAGATTCTTTGTTGGATTCGAAGACTGAATTTGCAAGGGCTCTAAAGAATAAGTCACGTTGATTTGAACAAAGAGCAGTGCGACAATAATAAGTACTATCAGGATCAGTATATCCATACCAAGATCCAATCACTGTTTTTGTGGTATAACCAACAACCCAAGAGTCACGAACAGCATCTTCAGCCATACCGTATTGACTTCTTACTTCAGCTGGATAGTTTGTGGTTCCTGTTTTAGCAGCAACATTTGGAATTGTACTACCATAAAGAGAAACGTTTTGTAAAATACTTGTAATCATGAAAGCTGTTGCATCACTCATTGCTTGACGCTTGACTTCTTCATGCTTCTTTTCTTCTCCAGTACCACGAATCACTAAATGATCAACAGAATAAGGTTCGTGATATGTTCCACCATTTGCAAAAGCAGAGTAGGCAGCAGCTAAAATAACTGGAGAAACACCGGGATCAAATGCTCCAATTGAATGCGCTTCATGAAGACGTCCATTTTCTTCTTCTGGTGTAATTCCTAAATTGGTAACAAATTCCAAAATTTTCTTATTACCAGCACCATTATCACTTGCACTGACAGCTTGGAATGTTTTTAAAGCTGGAATATTTCTTGAAAGAGAAAGGGCACTTCGAATTGTCATATTTCCCATATAATTTCCATCCCAGTTTCCCATTTGCTGTCCATTGCTATAAGAATAAGGCTCATCCACTAATGTTGTATAATTATCATTTCCATCATTTTGCCCATAAGTAGACCAGTTATAATATTCAAATGCAGGTCCATAATCGAAAAGAGGCTTTGCTGTTGAACCTGGCTGTCGTGTCATACTAAAGGCATAATTGTGTCTTACTTCATTATTATTGGGTCGCTCTGCACCAATGGCTTGAATTTTAGCATTTGTAGCGTCCAGTACTGCAACACCACCTTGAATGACATCATTCATCCAAGTAAATCCGCCTTCACCGCTCATAACTCTGTTAACAGCATCTTGTTTAGAACGAACCATATTGGTATAAATAAGCATAGGCGTTGTATAAGGATTTAATCCATTATATTTATCTTTAATTTCTTCAACAACTGTATCAATATATCCTTGATATTCTGCATTTCCAAAAGTCATCGCATTTGTATTGACATTGACGAGTTCTTCCATTGGGATGGATGAGGCAACTTCTCTTTCTTCATGTGTAATATAGCCATGAAGTTCCATTAAATAAAGAACAGTATCCCGTCTTGCAGTTGCATTTTTAGGGTTAACATGCGGTCTATAATAGTTAGGGGATTTAAACATTCCAGCAAGAGTTGCAGCTTCACTTAAATTTAAGTCCTCTACATCTTTACTAAAGTAAGCTTGTGATGCTTGTTGAATTCCCCAGACATTTCCACCAAGCAAGTGATTGTTGACATAAAACTCTAAAATTTGTTCTTTTGTATAATTCTTTTCTAATTTAAAGATGGCTAAATAAATATCTGTAAACTTTCGAATGATTCCTTCCATTCCTTCGCTTTCAGAACCAGTTATTCTGTTTTTAATGACTTGCATTGATATAGTAGAAGCACCGCCTGCATCACTGTGACCTGCAAGCTGTCCTAAAGAAGCTTTTAAAAATCTTGGAGCATCAAATCCATTATGTTGAAAGTAGCGTGAATCTTCTGTTGCTACTAAAGCATCAATAAAGACTTGTGGAAGTTGTTCATAACTGATTTTAGTTCGAAGTTCTCCACCCATTTTTGCAATTTCATTTCCATCCGCATCATACATAATGCTCATCTCATCCGGATTGAGTAATTCGGCTTTAAATGCAGGAGCGGAACTGACAATATAGATAAAGAAACAACAAACCAAAATGGCTCCTAAAATGGCAAAAGAAAGAAAAATAATTAAAATGATATTCAAGACTTTTCTTTTTTTAGGATTATTCTTGGTTTTATCTAGCAATTTTGAAATCCCAAGTATGAGCAAAATACCCACACCCATAAAAATGCTCATCAATAATCCTAGAGTGAAATAACTAATGACCATTAATAAAATAAACCCAAGTAAAAGTATGCAAATTATTTTTGGATCTGTTTTTGTTTTTTTGATAGGCTCTTTTCGTTCAGTTCTTGTTTTTGTCTTAACTGACTTAACAACTTTTTTATTTTTTTCACTTGTTTTCTTTGCTTTCATAACTTCCTCCAATTATTTCATCCACTACTTTTAAATAAGGAAGTCTTGGATGATATCCAAAAGGGATTTTTTTCCCTTTTTCTAAGAAATAGGAATAAGGAATGGATTTTCTATTCTCGTTTTCTAAAAAGAGAAAAAAATCATTTCCATCTAATAAATATGTTTCATTCTTTGTTGTAAATCTGATAATTAAAAAGGCAATACCACCATGTCTTAATATGTTTTTTAAATGTTTTATTTGATGAGGATGAATATTTGAAAGAGGGAAGGAAGTAGAATTTTTCGTTTCTTTGGCTTCAAAATCAATATAATATTTTCGATATATTCCATTGTAATCCGTGGTAGAAGGTTCTTTAAAATAAGCTTCTTTAATCACAGCATTTTTTCTTGAAGGATACTCCACCTTTGTAATTTGAATAGGAGTCGGCTTCTTATAAATATATGCGATATCCTGTTGTTGATAGTATCGATTGGACTCATTTAAATCCTCTTCTAAGTTCATTCCTCTATTTTTGTAATTAACTATATGTGTATTTGTTTGTACAACACCACCAGGATAATTCATCACATCACCTATTCTATATCATAACATAAAGGAAAAAAAATTTCTACAATTTGTAGAAAGTTCCGATATATTTTTAGTGGCTTACTTATAAATTTTCAACCATGGTTTTCCAGCAAAATCTTCAAATCGATGCGGAAGAAGATAAGATGAAACATCTTTTAAAATTCCATATTGTTGTTCTAAAAAAATCATTAAATTTTGTTGATTTTGATAGAAAGGACGTAAAATACCACGCATTTTTCCTTCTTGAGAAATTCGGTAAGTTTTCACTCTCATACATCCGATTTCAAAACAAGAAATCTGACTTTCCACTAAATGAGATTCAAAAGAAATATGGTGAGGAGCTAAATGAACTGAAGATTCAACTAAATCATCACGAGTAGTACTTTCTTGAAAAAATTTTCTTGATAAAATAAATTCTTCTCGATCCTCTTCATCAAGATATCTTCTAAGTGAAATTGTCGCATCTTTTTTCTTATCTTCAAGATAGCAAATATAGTCGCTTTTTTCTTTTCTTTTTTGGATTATATAAGAAAAATTATCTGTCTCAATTTGAATATTCTTAGGAGTTATATGAATTTCTGGATAACTTATCTTTTGTTGCCTTTGACAGATCAAAATAGCTTTTTCTTTATCAAGTACAAAATCTTTATCAAAAAGACTTAAAAGTTTTTTTTCACCTTCATTATTAATAAAATTACTTAATGAAGCATTCAAATTCATAAATCACCAATTCCTTTAATTAGCTATTACAATACAAAATTTTTTTCTTTTCGTCAATTATTTTGTTGAAAAAACATATCTTTTGTCGAATTTATTGCATCTTTTTGTATCCTTATAGTAAAGTCTTCAATAGGTGGTGACTTTCAATGAAAACAAAAGAAGTTGTTTATTTATTAAATCAAATGCATGAACAAATAAAATTCGTTTTAAGGGAAGAGCAAACGAGAAAATTACTCGCATCCATTCCATCTAAATTGATTGACAAATAGGCTCCTTTAAAGTAGAATAATAGTATTAAAGGGATTGGTGATGGTATGTATCAAAATAAGATTACACTCTCTCCACAAGAAATTCTAGAAAAAGAGTTTAAAATTGATACAAGAGGATATCGATTAAAAGAAGTTGACCAATTTTTAGATATTGTGATTGGAGACTATGAACAGTTCTTTAATATTATTAATCATTTAGAACAAGAAAAATCAGAGTTGTTAAAAGAGATTATGAATTTAAAACAAGAACTGCGCAATGCAAGGATGAATGTAGAAATTGCCAAGAATCAAGATATGAGTGATGTTAATAATGTCGATATTTTAAAGCGTTTATCACAGCTTGAAAAAATGGTCTATGGAAAAGAAGAATAACATTTCGGCAAACGCTGCTTTATAAAAGTAGAGGAAAGTCCATGCTCACACTTACCTGAGATGGTAGTAGTGTTCGTGCTTAGGGAAAAAATAACCTAAGGTAGAGAAATCTAACGGCAAAAAAATCGCTAAGGAGAAATCTATTGCGGTTTTGATAACGTGCCACAGTGACGAATTCTTTGGAAACGAAGAAGTGAAACGAGGTAAACCCCACGAGTGAGAAACCCAAATTTTGGTAGGGGAACTCTAACAAAAGAATTTGAATGGCGTTAGAGACTAGGAAACTGGTAGATAAATGTTTGCCACCTAATTATTAGGAACAGAACATGGCTTATGAAATGTTTTTTTGATTGAATAGAGGTGAGGCATGAAAGAATTAGGAGCCTATTTAAAAGATGTTAGAAAAAGTCATGGTGTAAGTATTGAAGAGGCAAGTGAAGATTTAAATCTTTCTGCATTAGAACTTGAAAATATGGAAAGCGGTAATACAAAAGCATTTAAAGATATCTATCATTTAAGACACCTTTTACAAGACTACGCCAAATATTTAGGGCTAAATAAGGAAGATGTGACAGAAGAATTTAATGATTTTTTATTTGAACATACTTCAAAAATTTCATTGCAAGATATATTAGAAGCCAAGAAAATGAAAGAAGAAGATGAGAAGAAAAAAGTGATTTCTCCTTACACAATAGAACATAAAAGAAAAATAAATTATGCCCCAATTGTTTTGACATTGATGATTTTTTTGTTTATTTTGTTAATTGTTATTATTGTGATTAAGGAAATTAACAAAGAGCCCATTCGAACATCTGAATTGAAAGGAAGTGTTGAAAGTGAATACACCTACTAAGTTAACGATTGTAAGAATTATTTTGACTTTATTTATTTTGATATTACTCTTGTTTCCATTCTATTCAATTGGTATAGAATTTCCAAAAATAATGGTGCATGGACTCTATCTAGAAATAGAATATATTATTGCGGGTGTTCTTTTTATCATTGCATCATTGACTGATTTTCTAGATGGATATTTAGCAAGAAAAAATAATCAAGTAACAGACCTTGGAAAAATGTTAGATGCGATAGCTGATAAGTTATTGGTAAATCCAATCTTAGTTGTTCTTGCAGTTCAAGGTTTTATTCCATCTTGGATTCCTGTTGTGATTATTTTTAGAGATACAGTTGTAGATGCTATTAAAATGGAAGCGGGAAGAAAAGGAAAAGTTCAAGCAGCAGTCTTTTCAGGAAAGTTAAAAACTGCTTCTATGATGGTTGGATTGGTTTTAACTTTTTTTTACAATTTACCGTTTGAATATATAGGAATACGTGTTTCAGATTTTCTTCTTTATTTCGCAACGATTATGAGTGTTTTATCTATGATTGAATATTATCAAATTAATAAAGACTTAATTCTTCCTGAGAAAGCTACAAAATAAGTCATAAAGCGCTACTTTAAAGCGTTTTTTTTGTTTTTTATTTGTGAAAGAGAAGGTCTTCATTTGTCAAATAAAGTCACTGTGAAGAGAAAAAATGAAAAGTTTGCTAAATAGAATAAAGAAAAATGTAAAATTTGCTTTAATTTAGTTCTAAAAAATAACAAACAATTGTTTGAAAATAATGCTTGACTTCTTAATTTTAGTAATGTTAGAATGAATTTGTAACGAGTATTGGAGGTTTATGTTGATATGGCAAAAACAGTTGTTAAAGATGAAGAAAAGAAAAAAGAATTAGAGCAAGTGATTGCTAATATTGAAAAACAATTTGGTAAAGGTTCTATTATGTGTTTAGGAGAAAATGCACATATGAAAATAGATGTCATATCTAGTGGTTGTTTGTCGTTAGATATTGCGCTTGGAGTTGGAGGATATCCGAAAGGGAGAATTATTGAAATATATGGACCTGAGTCGAGTGGAAAAACAACTTTTGCTCTACAAGCAATTGCAGAGGTTCAAAAGCAGGGAGGGCGTGCTGCGTTTATTGATGCAGAGCATGCTCTTGATCCAGTTTATGCGAAAAGATTAGGTGTTGATACGAATTCATTGTTATTATCCCAGCCAGATACTGGAGAACAAGCACTTGAAATTTGTGAAGCATTGGTTCGAAGTGAAGCAGTAAGTATTATTGTAATTGATTCAGTAGCAGCTTTAGTTCCTCAAGCAGAAATAGATGGAGAAATGGGGGATTCCCATGTAGGATTACAAGCAAGATTAATGAGTCAAGCATTACGGAAATTATCAGGGACAATTAATAAAACAAATACGATTGCTATTTTTATTAATCAACTTCGAGAAAAAGTAGGGGTTATGTATGGAAATCCTGAAACAACTCCTGGTGGTAGAGCTCTTAAGTTCTATTCAACAATTCGTTTAGATGTTCGTCGGAATGAACAATTAAAAATGGGGGATGGAGTCGTTGGAAATAAAACAACAATTAAAGTTGTAAAAAATAAAGTAGCGCCTCCTTTTAAAACAGCAACCGTTGATATTATGTATGGAGAAGGTGTTTCACGGGAAGGCGAAATTATTGATTTAGGAACAGATGCTGGCATTATTGAAAAATCAGGTGCTTGGTATAGTTATCATGGTGAAAAACTAGGACAAGGAAAAGAAAATGTAAAGCTACTTTTGAAAGAACAAGTAGAATTAAAAGAAGAATTGGAACAAAAGGTAAGAGAGTATTATGGTATTTCTTTAAAGAAAAAATCTTAAAAATTTTGCTTCCTTTTCTTTAAAATGTGCTATAATATGAGCATTTAAAGAGGGGATTTCATGTTAGCTTTAAGAAATAATCAAAAGAAAATTCAACAAATCAATGAAAAACTTTATTATGCAGCAATTGATTATTATGGAGAAAAATATCAAAGTGAGATTGATCAAACGATTCAAACAACCATGATTTATGATATGAAAAAAGATTCTTTAAAAAAAGCAATCCAATTGATATTAGGAGATGAAGTTTCTATTAAATTACCTTGCATGCATAATATTTCTTCTTTTTTCCTTGTCAATACATTTTCTCATTATGAAAAATATGTTCTTTGTAGAGGAAATGAATCAAGAATATCCATTGAAAATGCTCTTGCTCATGAACTTTATGGACATGCTCTTTTTGGGGTAAAAAATTTTTTGCTGAAAGATAAAACGGGTATTTATCTTCGAAATGGATTTTGTTTGAAATCATTCGCTGGTGATGTTCAAATATATCCGATGTGGACTGAAGGATGTGCTGCTTTAGTTCAGGAAGAACTCTTAACTAGGTTAGATCATCCATTTTATTTGGCTCCATCTTATCAAGTTGCTTATCAAGGCGCAAAGTTTTTAAAAGAAGTTGTTGGAAAAGAAAAATTAAATGAGAGTCTTATTGATGGAAGTAAAGAGGTAATTCTTGAGTTTAATGAAAAGCTAGCACCCATTTTGCCTTCAGCTTTTCAAGCAATAGAGCAATTGAGTACTCTTCACGCTGAAGCGAGCTTAGGAAAAAGTCATGTACCTAGTGGTTACGTAGAGCAAATAGATAAAATTGTGAAACAATATCGGATGACTCGTTAGAACTTTTCTTTTCCTTGACATCAAACTTCTTTCATTTTACAATAAAGCTAGAATGATGGTTTTAAATTATCAATTCTAGATGGAGGAACTTATGGATCAAATGATGACTCCAGTTTTATTGATCATCGTTGGATTTGTAATCTGTTTCGTCGTTATTTTTGTTTTCAATACTTTAAAAGAATCTAAAACAGAAAAAAAGATTGAAAAAATGCTTCAAAATGCTAAAAAAGAAGCAGAAGATTATAAAAGAGATTCTATAATAGAAGTCAAAGAAGAAGCTCATCGCTTAAAATTAGAAACAGAACAAGAAATTAAAGAGAAAAAAAATGAATTAAAAGAACAAGAACAAAGAATTTTACAACGTGAAAAAAGTATGGATAAACGTGATGAACTTTATCAAAAACGCGAGACTGCCCTTGATGAACGTGAACAAAAATTAACGGAACGTGGAAAACAAATTCAACAAGAACAAGATAAAGTGGATGATATAAAAAAGCAACAATTGGATTTACTTGAAAAAATTTCAGGCTACAGTCGAGAAAAAGCAAAAGAACAAATTATGAATAACGTAAAAGATGCCATGGATAGAGAAATTGCTCTTTATATGAGCGAACAGGAAGAAGAAGCAAAATTAAATGCTTCTAGCAAAGCAAGAGAGATGATTGTCTCATCTATGCAACGATATGCTGCAGATATTGCAAATGAGCAAACGGTCACTGTGGTGAATTTACCAAGTGAAGATATGAAAGGAAGAATTATTGGTAGGGAAGGAAGAAATATTCGAACTCTTGAAGCAATTACAGGTGTTGATTTAATTATTGATGATACACCAGAAGCAGTTGTTTTATCAAGTTTTGATCCTTATCGAAGAGAAATTGCAAGAGTAACATTAGAAACGCTTATTAAGGATGGAAGAATTCATCCAACTCGAATTGAAGAAGTGTATGATAAAGTATGCAAAGAAATGAAAGATAAGATACTAGAATATGGAAATACGACCTTATTTGAATTAGGAATTACAAAAATGGCACCTGAGTTGGTAGAACTTGTTGGTAAACTTCATTTTCGAACAAGTTATGGGCAAAACGCATTGCAACATTCAAAAGAAGTTGCTGAGTTAACGGGGCTACTAGCTGGAGAAGTTGGAGAAAATGTCCTTCTTGCAAAAAGAGCAGGTCTTTTACATGATATTGGAAAAGCAATTGATCATGAAATCGAAGGAAGTCATGTAGATATTGGAAAAAATTTAGCCAAAAAATACCATGAAAATGAAGTGATTGTCAATGCGATAGCTTCTCATCATGGTGATATGAAAGCAACGAGTATTATCTCTGTTTTAGTTGCTATTGCAGATACATTATCTGCGTCACGTCCTGGTGCAAGAAATGACTCACTTGAAAATTATATTCAGCGTTTATCACAACTTGAAGAAGTTGCCAATGGAATAGAAGGCGTTGATAAAACCTATGCTATGCAAGCTGGAAGGGAACTTCGTGTGATTGTAAAACCATTAGAAATAGATGACTTACAAGCACATCAAGTCGCTCGAGAAATCAAAGAAAAAATAGAAGAAACTATGAAATATCCTGGAACAATCAAAATTACAGTTATTCGTGAAACAAGAGCACAAGAAGAAGCAAAGTAAGCTTCTTTTTTTGCGGTCTTAATTTTCCCAATAAAAAAAACTCTTCTTTAAAAGAAAAGTTACTTTTTAGCATCTAAAATAACAGGAAGAATAATGGGTCTTCTACCAGTTAGTTCTAAAATATAAGGACATAAATCTGCGACAATCTGATTTTTAATATCCGTATAACTACTACTATGATCTGCAAGTTTTAACTTGATTGTTTTAGTAGCTTGATGTTCAATTTTCTTTAAGAGTTCTTCATTTTCATTCACCATAATAAATCCACGTGTTGTAATATTAGGCTTAATTAATAATTCTCTTTTTTGCATGTTGATATTTGCAATAACAACTAAAATTCCATCATTAGCCATTACTTTTCGATCACGCAAAACGGCTCCAGAAATTTCTCCAATCCGATTACCATCTACATAAATATCATTATTTGGATAGCTTTCTCCTTTAGTTACTATATGATTTTTTAAAATAAGACTGTCTCCATTTTTAAGAATAAAAGTATTCTCTGGTGGGATACCACATTCAACACCTAAATTTGCATGACGTTTTAACATGCGATAGTCTCCGTGAAAAGGCATTAAATAATGTGGATTAATAAGACGAATCATCAACTTTAATTCTTCTTGCTTTGCATGTCCAGATGTATGTAAGTCACTATAAAGCATATTTGTGAAAACTTGAACACCTTTTAAATAAAGTTTATTAATTGTCTTTGAAATACTAAGAGCATTTCCTGGGATAGCACTACTTGAGAAGATAACGATGTCATCTGGTCGTAATTTGATTTGTTTGTGTGTCCCATCTGCAATTCTAGAAAGAGCTGCAAGAGGTTCCCCTTGACTACCTGTACAAAGAATTGTGACTTCACCAGGCTTTAGTGTATTTGCAACTTCAGCACTGACGAGTAATTCTTTGTGATCAATGTAGCCACCCTTAATAGAAATGTCAATATTGTTTTGCATACTTCTACCGAAAACACAAATTTTTCTACCATGTTGATAGCAAGATTCAAAAATATGTTTTAAACGATAGATATTAGATGCAAAGGTCGCAATAATAATTCGATTATATTTATAGCGATTAAAAATATCTGCTAAAGCATCATCTACGCGACTTTCACTAACAGACATTCCTTCATCTAAAGCATTAGTACTATCACTAATTAATAAGTCAACACCATCATGTCCAATAATCGCCATTTTATAAAGGTCAGCCATAGGTCCGATAGGAGTTAAGTCGAATTTAAAATCTCCAGTTGTTACAATATTACCATTTGGAGTTTTAATTAAAATCCCATGAGAATCTGGAATAGAATGTGTTGTGCGAAAAAACTCTACCTGCAAGTTTTTAAATTTTACAACAGTATCTTCATGATATACATATAAATTATCATAACGAATATTTCTATCTTCTAATTTTAATGCAATTAATTCTTTGGCTTGATTTGGTGCATAAATTGCAGGAATATTCACACTTTGAAGTAAAAAAGGAATTGCTCCAATATGATCTTCATGACCATGTGTAATAAATAGAGCTTTAATTTTTGCTTCATTTAATTTTAAAAAAGAATAATCTGGTAATACATAATCAATTCCCAAAAGTTCACCTTCTGGAAAACTAACTCCGGCATCAATTATAATAATTTCATCATCATGCATTATACAATACATGTTTTTTCCGACTTCTCCTAAACCACCTAAAACAATTACCTTTGTTTCATTTGGTTTACTCATAATAAATAAAAATCTCCTTTCTTTATTCAGTTACTAAAAGAACTAACCAAGTAAGATTATACTATAAAGATGGGAAAATGTCTAGATTCTTCCATGAAAATAAATCAAATTTGGTTTGTGTGCACTAAGAAATTGTTTGCAATAATAGTTTGAATAAGATAAAAAACTTTGTTAAAATACAAGTGGTGATATTATGGGATTTTTTGATAAATGGAAAGAAAAATGGTCTAGCAAAAAAAAGGAAAAAGAAGAAAAAACTACTATAGAAGAAGAAATCTCTTCGAAAGATGAAAAACAAGTGGAAACAGTTATTCAAGAAGAAAGAGAAAATGAAGCAACTTCATCAATTTCAGTTCCAGAAAAACCTGATAAAGACGAGCATGAACAGATAAATATCGAAACAGAAGAAAAGGAACAAATTCTTCCAAGCACTGAGGAAAAAGAAGTCAAAATTTATGAGAAAGGACTTACAAAATCAAGAAAATCTTTTATTTCTAAATTACAAGATTTAACCAATAAATATAAAAAAATAGAAGCAACGTATTTTGATGAATTAGAAGAAATTTTAATCATGGCAGATATTGGTGTTGAGACAGTCATGCGTTTTATTGATAAGTTGAAAAAGCGTGTTCAAGATGAAAAAATAGAGTCACCACTTGACTTAAAAGAAGTCATTGTTGATGAATTATTTATCATTTATGTCAGTGGTGAAGTGCTTTCTAATAAGATAGAATATAGTGAAAATGGTCCAACCGTTCTTTTATTTGTAGGAGTGAATGGGGTTGGAAAAACAACGACCATTGCTAAACTTGCATATCGCATGAAAAATGAAGGAAAAAAAGTATTATTAGTTGCAGGAGATACTTTTCGAGCAGGTGCTGTTATGCAACTTAAAAATTGGAGTGAAAAAATAGGCGTTGATTTTTATGGAAAAGAAGAAGGCGTTGATCCTGCAAGTGTTGTCTTTGATGGCGTTACACGTGGAAAAAGTGAAAACTATGATGTTATTTTAATTGATACAGCAGGTAGACTTCAAAATAAAGATTATTTAATGAGAGAACTTGAAAAAATCAATCGAGTTATTCAAGGAATTATGGGAAAAGAACCCAATGAAACTCTTTTAGTTTTAGATGCTACAACAGGTCAAAATGGAATTGCTCAAGCAAAAAGCTTTAAAGAAATTGTAAAACTTACGGGAATTGTTTTAACAAAATTAGATGGAACTGCCAAAGGTGGAATTGTCCTAGCAATCAAAGAAGAAGTAGGTCTTCCTGTTAAATATATTGGTCTTGGCGAAAGAGAAGAGGACTTACAAGTTTTTGATATTGAAAAGTATATATATGGACTCTTTAAAGATTTTATAGGAGATGAAGAAAATGAGTAAGAGTCAAAATAAAATAAAAGAAAAGACGCCTACTGTTAAAATATCTTATCCGATGCTATACTTACAAGCAATTTTAACAATTGTCATGCTCATTCTTGGTGTTATAACACTTTTTAAGGGAACATTCCTTCCTTGGTTTGAACTTTCTTTAGGAATTACGCTGCTTGATATTGCACTGAATAATGCGCTTTTTTATAAAAGAAATGGTGGCACAATTCTTTATGTTATCATTGGATTATTGCTAGTTTGTATGTCGATTATTGCAATTGTAGGAGATATATTTAAATGAAAGAAGTTCTTTACTATAATGCGTTATATGACTGTTATCAATCGTTATTGACAGAAAAACAAAGAGCCTATTATGAAAGTTACTATTTCTATAATCTTTCTTTTGGAGAAATTGCTTTTAATGAAAATAAAAGTCGAAATGCTATTTATAAACAAGTCAAAGATGTTTGTAAAAAACTTGAAGATTATGAACAGAAATTACATCTTTATAAATTAAAAAGAGAACTTTCTACTTTAAAGGAAGATATAAAAGAGAAAAATATTCAACAGCGTCTTACTAAAATTATTGAAGAACTTGACTAAAATAAGAAAAAAAATAGGAATAAATGATAAAGTCCCCTTGTAATTTTACTGAATCTTGTTGAAAAAAAAACAAAGATTTTGTATACTAATTATATAAAGAAAGATAGGGGAATTATTATGTTTGACAAAATTATTTATATCAGTGATCATTCAGCTAATATTAAATTAAAAGAGAATGCTGAAGTAAAAATGAATTTAATGAATTTACATTTAGTTTTTGAGGATAGTGAAAAAACAATTTTAGGTGAAGTAGATGATTTATCAGAAGGAATTGTTAAAGCAAGATTTTTAGGTGAAATTAAAAACGGACGGCTAATTGGTGGTGTTCTACGAAAGCCAAGCTTGGATGCAAAGATACGTGTTATTGAGCAAAATGAAATACCATTAATTACAGGAGAAGATAAAGTAGGTTATATGCCCCTTGGCTTTAGTCCTTATTATAATGATTTTCCCGTCTATCTAGATGTTGATAATTTCTTTAGTAATCACTTTGCTATTTTAGGAAACAGTGGAAGCGGTAAATCATGTGGTGTTTCAAGAATATTTCAGAATATGTTTGAAGATATGCGACTTTTTCCTTATAAATCCAATATTTTACTTTTTGACTCATCTGGTGAATATTATAATGCCTTTAAAGACATTAATCAAATTAATGCAAATTATCATTATAAATTTTTCACAACCAATGAAACAGAAGCTAAAGGTGATCCACTTCGTTTACCAATTTGGCTTTTAAACTGTGATGATTTAGCCCTTCTTTTACAAGTAACTGAACACTCTCAACTTCCAATTATTGAAAGAATGTTAAAACTTGTACGCAGTTTTGCTCAAAGTGATATGGATGCCAATGCATTTAAAAATCATTTAATCGCAAAAGCAATTATGGCAACTCTCTATACCAATCAAACTTCCCCAAATAAAAGAAATGATATTTTCTCAATCATTGGGTCATGTTCTACACCAGAGTTTAATTTGGAGTCTCCTATTCAAGGAATTGGTTATGTTCGAAAATTTAGAGAATGTTTTTTAATCGACTCTCAAGGACAATTTACAGAAAGCGTTTTATTAACAGAATATGTCTCTAGTTTTATTGATCCAAAATACGATGATTATGAGCCACATGGAGAGTGTTTTTACACCCTTCAAGATTTAGAGAAAGCTCTTAACTTTACTTTAATTAGTGAAGGATGGCTTCGAAATGAAAATACATATGGCGATGCTGTTACGATTCGAGTAAGACTTCATTCCTTAATAACATCCGACCAAGCAAAATACTTTGATGTAAAAGAGTATATTTCTCTTGAAGCATATCTTTCTAATTTATTGATTCAAAATGGTGTTAAATATCAAATTGTCAATATTAATTTAGATGATGTCGATGACTCTTTTGCGAAAGTTATTACTAAAATTTATACAAGACTTATCTTTGAATTTGCAAAATCTTTAAAAGATAGGGCAAGTATACCATTTCATATTATTGTTGAAGAAGCACATCGTTATATTCAACATGATACCGATCAATTTTTAATAGGGTACAATATCTTTGATCGTGTTGCCAAAGAAGGACGTAAATATGGTGTCATTTTAGGACTTATTTCACAGCGCCCTGTGGAGCTTTCTGATACCGTTATTTCTCAATGTTCTAATTTCTTAATATTTAAAATGAATCACCCAACAGACGTGGACTATATTAAAAAAATGGTTCCAAATATCAGTGAAGAAATTGTTGAAAAACAAAAAAGTTTGCAGGCAGGAACTTGTTTAGCTTTTGGAATGGCGTTTAAAATACCATTAATTGTCAAACTTGCAATGCCAAATCCAGAGCCTAGAAGTGGTAACTGTGCTGTTACATCTATTTGGACGGGAAATAAACAACAAGCCCCAGCGACATCTGCTCCTGTCAATCAAGCTCCTACAAATGTCGTTCCGGAAGTAACACCTAGTTATTCGGCACCGATACCTGTGAATAATGAGCCATCTGTTCCAACACCTCCTCCTCAGCCAAATAACGCACCATCCATAGTAATTGAACAGCCACCAGTATCAGGACCACCGATTCCACCACAGCCTACATTTGTAATGCCTTCAGAAAATGCTTCACAAGCACCACCTCAATTGGTACCAGGAATCCCATTTCCACCATCTCAAGTTATTGCTCAAGAACCTGTGAATAATCCAAGTTTCACCACTGGAATGAATCCAATTCCAGAAGTATCCATTCCAACAATAGGGCAGGGAATGGCTCAAGATGAAATTGAAAGTATTTAGCCACATGTTGGCTTTTTTACTTGAATTTAATTGTCAATTATAGAAGATTTTGATATAATCTAATTATAATACGGAAAAGAGAAATCATTAAAAATCAATGAATGAAAAATGATAAAGTTGGTGTTCAAAAATACTTATCTTTATTATGAGAGGAGTTATTATGTTTGGAAAAAAATTAAAAGATCCACAAATTTTAAAGCTCCTTTCTTCTGTTTTATCTAATAAAGAAACTTTACATAAAGTATCTAATGTATCTCCTAATGCAGAAGAGAGAATGTATAATTTTTATTCGATGCTAATATTTACTGATGCAGTCATCAAGTATCAAATTATTGTAGGTGATGATGCCTATTGGGATAAATTTTTAGAAGAGATTACAAAGCTTTCTCGTCTTTATAAAAATCATCAGGAACTTGTGATTGGAATCCATTCATTACTAGGACAAATTGTTATGTTACAATTAGGTCTTTCGGATTTAAATACATATGAAAATAAAAGAAGTGTCTTAATGCAAATTTATAATCGTTATATTGTAAATGGCTATTGCTATCACAGTTTTCCATCTGTTTTTCAAGAAGAAGTAGAATTCAATGGAATTGATCCAAAAAATTATCAATATCCGATTGATAAAATGAAACAAATTGCTTATATTTTTGAAAATCATTCTTATAAAAACTTTATTTTAAAAAGATGGGAAGAAAAAGAACATCCTATATATATTACAGATAGCTTTTTAATGGCTTACTATTATGCTCTCTCATCTCCTTCTTATTTTTCAAATATGACTGCAACAAGTCCTTACATGAAAGACTCATCCTATGATAAATTTGCTTATTATCGAAAAGATTATGATGCCTGTCAGAAAAACTTGCACTCTATTGGAGAACATATTCATCTATCTCAGGTAGAACAAGAAAGAGTGAATGAGGCTTTTAAACAGCAGTGGGAAGTGTTAAAATTAGATGAATCAAAACCTTGTATTGCCTTTATTAAAAGACAAGCTGTTGGACGAGATAAGTTAGATGATTTTGCTCAAATTTTGTCTCAAGCAGAAAACGAGGATTTCTCAATTAGCATGGCAAGAATTTTAGATAGTAAATATCCAAATGATAAGCAATTTAGTTCTATTTTGCCTCTTGACTTTATTGTGGAGAAAATGCCAACTTATCAGGAATTCGATTTGGAAAATGCAAGTGAACAAGATGAAAAAATACCACTTCCTATTTTTGAAAAAGAAATGGAATCTATTGAAATAGAGGAAGATGATGAGGAATTTGAAGAAGAAAATACATTTGTCTTTTCCAAGCCTGTTAATAATCATGGTTATGCGGATGTAATAGCACTCTGTGGTTTTTTAAGCATTGTGAGTGGTCTTACGCTCATTCTTATTCTTAATTACTTTAAAATGAGGTGAAAAAATGGAAAAGTTAAAAATATTATTGATGGCAACACCCCAATTTAGTGTTCCAATTTTAGATGCACTTATGAGTAGTCAATATGAAATTGTTGGTGTCATTACACAACCAGATAAACCGGTTGGAAGAAAACACATTATGACCCCATCCCCAATAAAAGTCGCATCTGCAAATTATAATTTGCCCCTTTATCAACCAGTTTCTTTAAAAGATGAATATGAAGAATTTTTAAAGTTAAATCCAGATATGATTGTTACTTGTGCCTATGGACAAATGTTGCCGAAAAAATTATTGGACTATCCTCGTTATGGATCCATTAATGTCCATGCTTCTCTTCTTCCTAAATATAGGGGAGGGGCTCCCATTCATCAAGCTATTATAGATGGATGCTTAAAAACTGGAATTACAATTATGTATATGAATGAAAAAATGGATGGTGGAGATATTTTAGCTCAAGAAGAAGTGTTGATTTCACCTTTAGATACAAAGGGAAGTCTTGAAGAAAAAATGAGTCATGTTGGTGCTCAACTTTTACTGAAAGTAATTCCTCAAATTATTCAGGGAGAAATTAAACCTCAAAAGCAGGATGAGACAGAAAAAACAATGGCTTATAATATCACAAGGGAACAAGAAAAACTTGATTTTCATAAAACAACATTAGAGCTTTATAATCAAATAAGAGGAATGAATCCAGATCCAATAGCTTATACGACTCTTGATGGTAAGATTTTAAAAGTCTATCGAGCTCGGATGAGCGATCATGTTTATTTAGAAAAAGAAGATGGTGAAATCGTTGCTATCTATAAAGATGGTATCGGTGTTTCTACGAAAGACAGTGAACTTATTTTGGAACAGATACAGTTAGAAGGAAAGAAAAAATGTGATGTAAAAGAGTTCTTAAATGGAATTGATAAGAAATCTTTACTAGGAAAAAAATTAAAGTAGGGATAAAGATGAATAAAAAGAAAAATGAAACAAAGAAAAGTAATCAAGTTGAAAGTGGAGTTGCTTATTTAAAAGAGTTATGGAAAAGTCCAAAAGGAAGAGCTCTATTATTTTTTGGTTTTTATTTTATTTTCTTTCTTGTATTAGGTATTTCCTTTCGAGCATCTGCGTCCGCTCCCCAAAAAAATTTAACACTTCCTAGTCAACTGCAAGAAAATGCGAATTATTCCGTGCAAGATTTAGTAAATGGAAACTATCAATTTACTTATCAAGAAAATGTCAATGGTGTTTCTAAAGAATTAACAGGAAAAGCTTATAATCAAATGAAGCAGGTTACAAACAATTATGGCAATATGTATTTTTTATATAGTGGTATTGTAATACAAAGACTAAATGATGTTTGGCAAATTTGTGATAATCCTTTTTATTATCGTCAAATTCTTGAAGAGGGAATGCTTAAGAAAACACTTGATGCAGCAACTTTTGAGTCCAAAACACTTTATCAAAATAAGCAAACAGTTTACCGTTATCAAATTAGTACAACAACACTTTGGGACTTGTATCAAAATGAAAAAATTGATATAGCCGATGAGCCTAACATTATTGAGGTTTATGTCACAGAAAATGGTCAAGTTGAAAAGATTTTTTATAATTATTCAAGTTATGACACTTATTTAAGAAAAACTCCGATGCAAACTTATTTTACAGTTAGTTATCAAGATTATGGAAAAATTGAAGCATTTGAAGTTCCATCATAGGAAAGAGATGCTTTTTCTTTTACTTTTCAAAAAAATTTCTATATAATGAAAGTGGTGATAAATATGTTTGAAAGTTTAGGACAACGTCTACAAAATGCGCTTCATAAGATGAAAGGCTATGGAAAAATAACGGAAGAAAACATCGGCGAGATGATGAGAGAGATTCGACTTGCTCTTTTAGAAGCCGATGTCAACTATCAAGTTGTAAAAGAATTTACACAAACGGTTAAAGAAAAAGCTCTTGGCGAAGAAGTACAATCTAGTATTAAGCCAGGGGATCTATTTGTAAAAATAGTAAAAGATGAATTAACAGAACTATTAGGTGGAGAAAGTGCTCCTCTTAATTTAGATGGATCTCCTGCAATTTTGATGCTTGTTGGATTACAAGGAAGTGGAAAAACAACGACAACTGGTAAGCTTGCGAATTTCTTAAGAAAAAAACATGCGAAAAAACCTCTTTTAGTTGCTTGTGATGTTTATCGTCCTGCTGCAATTGATCAGCTAAAACAACTAGGAAAACAGTTGAATATAGAAGTTTATGAAGAAGGAAAAGAAAATCCAGTAACCATTGCAAAAAATGCAATTTCCTATGCTAAAGAAAATCATTATGACTATGTTTTAGTAGATACTGCTGGGCGTCTTCATATTGATGATGCTTTAATGGAGGAGCTACAAAATATTGAAAAAGAAATAACTCCTCAAGAAATTCTTTTAGTACTTGATGCTATGATGGGACAGGATGCTATCAATGTGATTACAGGATTCAATGATAAGCTTAAATTAACGGGAGTTATTTTGACTAAATTAGATGGAGATACAAGAGGTGGAGTTGCCTTATCTGTAAGACACCTAACACATGTTCCCATCAAATTTATTGGTGTTTCTGAAAAGTTAGACGGACTAGATTCTTTTGATCCAGAACGAATGGCTGGTCGAATTCTTGGAATGGGAGATATTATCTCTTTAGTTGAAAAAGCCCAAGAAGCAATTGATGAAAAGGAAGCAGAAAAAACTGCGAAGAAAATGCAACAAGGTAAATTCGATTTAGAAGACTTTTTATCTACACTCAAGCAAATGAAGAGATTAGGACCACTCGAAAACTTATTGAAATTAATCCCTGGGGCTTCTAAAATGGGACTGAATAATGTGAAGATTCCTCCGAAGCAAATGGCTCATATTGAAGCGATTATCCTTTCTATGACTCCAAATGAGAGAAGACATCCTGAAATCATTAAAGCGAGTAGAAAAACGAGAATTGCTAAAGGATGTGGTTTATCTGTTCAAGAAGTCAATAAACTTTTAGCTCAATTTGATCAAATGAAGAAAATGATGAAGCAATTTTCAAATGGAAATTTGAAGTTACCATTTTAATCAAAGAAACTGGGCAATCATCGCGACCAGTTTTTTTATCTGTTCATATCTTATAACAGATAGGAGGAAAATGTATGTTATATAATAACCCAAGTCTTGGAGATATTATGAGCGATCAAGATGCTACAATCGTTGGAAACAATAATGTTATCGATCAAGATATGGATATTGATATTAATGTTGGTAATGATGTTATGATGGATATGGATGGTGGAGATAATTTTCAAATGACAGATAACGAAAACCCAATTATTGAGCCAATGCAAGAACGTGTTGTAAATCGTACTATCATGCACAATGTACCACATGTGTGATAATTTATGATAGACTTAAAAATAAGAAATGTCTTTTTATGATATAATGGATGAAGAATAAATATAATATTTTAAAAGAATGTTAATAAATAGAAAAATGAAAGTTTGAAAGTTGGTGAATTTATGGATATAAATAAAATAAAAAATGAATTAATCAAACAAAAAGAATCTAAATTTAAAGGGAATATATATCATTATTCGCAAGTTAATTTTGCTTATAATTCAAATAAAATCGAAGGTAGTAGATTAACCAGTGAACAGACTGAGGCAATATTTGATACATCTTCTTTTATTCCGAAAAGTGATGATTTAATTAAATTGGATGATTTAACGGAATCTAAAAATCATTTTAAATTATTTGATTATATGTTAGATAATATAGATGAACTCTTAACTAAAGATATGATAATTGAAATGAATAAGATATTAAAAAGAAATACTAGCGATGAAGAAAATCCTAGATATAATGTTGGTGGATTTAAAGTTATTCCTAACATGATAGGTGTTGTTAATATTATTAATACTACTGCCCCAGATGATGTGGAAAAAGAAATAGAAGAACTGTTAAAAGAATATAATACTAAAACAAATATTACTCTAGAAGATATCGTTGATTTTCATTTTAGATTTGAGCGTATTCATCCTTTTGGAGATGGGAATGGGCGTGTTGGTAGAATAATAATGTTTAAAGAGTGTTTAAGAAACAATATTATGCCATTTATTGTATTAGATGATGATAAGCCTTATTATATGAGGGGGTTAAAAGAATATGAAAGTGATAAGATGTTTTTGATGGATACTATAAAACATGAACAAGATTTATATGAAAAAACTTCTCGAGAATTATTAAATTTTGAAATCAAAGAAAATAATTAGAAAAATTATCATCCTATAAATTAAAATTTTAATGTAGGATGATTTTTATTTTTTAAGTGTAGTATTTCTAATGTTGCTTCTTAATCAATTTACAAGTGATCAAAAGAATTTTTTCTAGTTTTTCCTTCATGAAAATAATATGCAAGTTTATAAGTAATACTAAAATGGATGACTTATCCATAAGTTAAAGTGAAGGGAATAAAATATATGGATAAGTACAAAATTAATTATATCTTTAGTAAAGACCAAGATATTAATGATATTTTTATAAAAGTTTTAAATAAAGAGATCAAAAAATATGAGGGACCATCACTCACTTATTTACCTTTAGATGGAGGTAGAAATTATTAGTCATTTAAATAAGATATATAATGTTGGTCTTTATATAAGACTATCTCGTGAAGATGATGATAAGGTGTTGATGAGTGAAAGTATTAAAAATCAAAAAAGTTTATTACTTCAATATGTAAAAGAAAATCATTTAAGGGTTTACGATATTTATATTGATGATGGCTATTCTGGGACTCATTTTGATAGACCAGACTTTAATAGATTGCTTAAAGATATTGAACTTGGAAAAATAAATATGGTTATTACGAAAGATATGTCAAGACTTGGGAGAGATTATATTGGAACTGGTAATTTGGTAGAAAAATATTTTCCAGAACATAATGTTAGATATATAGCCGTTACAGATAATATAGATACTTTTTTAGATAGTTCAAATAATGATATTGCACCATTTAAAGCCATAATGAATGATATGTATGCTAAAGATATTTCTAAAAAAATAAAATCTAGTTTAAAAGCAAAGATGAAAGAAGGAAAATGGGTAGGAGGTAGAACGCCATTTGGATACGATCAAGATAAAAGTGATAAAAATCATTTAGTAATAAACGAAGAACAAGCTAGTATTGTTAAGAGAATATTTAATATGTGTTTAGAAGGCTTATCATTTTATAAAATAGCTGAGCAATTAACAAATGAAAAAGTAAAAACACCTGCCCAGTATTATAGTTTTGAATGGAAAAGCCATTATAATTTAAGATATGGACAGTGGCATTCTAAAACAGTTAGAGATATTTTAACAAACAGGATGTATATAGGTGATCTAGTCCAAAATAAAAGAAGTAAAGTAAATTATAAGGTAAAAAAAGTAATAAAAAATAATACGAATGATTATATTGTTGTAGAAAATACTCATGAAGCTATAATTGATAAAGAATTGTTTTATGAAGTGCAGGCAAGAATACCTAAAAATGTAGGTAGAGATGAAAAAAAAGAAAATCATTTACTAGATGGACTTTTGTATTGTGGTGATTGTGGACATCGAATATCCATCACATCGAGAAGGAAAAAAGATAATAGATGTTATACTATTTGTAATTACTATAGAACCTATATGAAGAAGAAGTTATGTACAACTCATTCAAATAATTATGATGAGTTGGAGAAGGTGATTATTCATTTCTTGGCTAAAATGTGTTTAAATTATATTAACAAAGATAAAATTAAAAGTTCTGTTTTATCTAATTTAAATAAAACAAACAAAGTGAATGATAAAAAAGAGCTAGAAATACTAAATAATGACATTAAGCAAATCAATGATAACTTAGATCTTATTTATATTGATAAGTTAAATCAAAAAATTACTGAAGAGCAATTTGAAAGAGTTAAATTAAAACTAGAAAAAGAACTTTCTATAAAACAAAAAAAATATAATGAATTAAATGATAATATGAATGATATAACAGATGAAAAATCTAAAAATAAAATGATAATAGAATATATTAATCAATTTTTATCTATGAAAGAACCTAATAGAGAACTTATAATAAATTTAGTGGATAGAATAGAAATATTTGAGGATAAGAATATAAATATTAATGTTACTTTTAATAAAATCTAACAAAAAAGGGCAGAGACATGTTTGCCCAATTCGTACGAGAATTATTAATCATCATATCTTTAGACATACTTATAGTCCACAATATTCTTGTTGCGAAGAAAACGTATGTAGTAATATCCAATGTGGTTCTTGTAACCAGTGTGGACGTTTCAACTAAAGTGTCAATGACACTTTTTCTTTTGTTAATTCATGTCTAATTATGTCATATTACTTGCACAAGATAGTCAATATGATTATATTTAAAATAGGGAGTGTGATACAGTGATATATCCGTCTATTGATAAGCTTCAAAATATTGTAGGAAGTAAATATGAACTTGTCCATATCGCAGCAAGACGCAGTAAAGAAATGTCAAGGACAGAACATTACCAAATGCCTGAATCTGAATACAAGTGTAAAAAGAATATTGGGAGAGCCCTAGAAGAAATTTTAGAAGGGCATTTAAAAGTGGAAAAAAAATAATAAAATTTTTCCGCTTTTTTTATAGAATCCATCAAACTTCAAAAAAGTTTATATAGTTAGATAAATTCTTTGTAAAAGTATTATAATACAAAATATGAGGTGATATGAGTTGAATATTAATCAGTTTAAAAAGAATAAAGATGGAAGTTATACGCTTTGTTTAGAAAATGGCAAGACATACACTGTATATCAAGAAGTCATTTTAAAGTATGATTTACTTTTATCTAAAAAGATAGATGAGCAAGTGCTCTCTTCTATAAAAAAAGACAATGATTTTTGGAAAACTTACTATGATGCTTTGGATTTAATAAAGAAAAAAGCAAGATGCATAAAAGAGATCAAAGATGTTCTTACAGAAAAGGGTTATTTAAAAGAAAATGTGGATGAAGCGGTTCAAAAGCTAGTAGATCAACATTATCTAGATGATCAGTCTTATGCGGATAGTTATTTAAATCATCAAATTCAATCCACATCTTATGGACCGAATAAAATTAAAAATATTCTTCTTGAAAAGGGTGTTTCTTTAGAAATTGCAGAAAAGACAGTAGAGTATTATCCTAGAGAAAGTGAGTTAGACAAAGTAGAAAAGCGTGTTCAAAAAATGATTCGCTCAAATCACACAAAAAGCACCACTTTTTTAAAGCAAAAAATAAAAGATACACTGTTAAAAGATGGTTTTTCTCCAGATGTTATTCAAGAAAAATTAGAGAATGCTTCCTTTTTAGAAGATAATCATTTAAAAGAAAAGGAATATGAAAAATTGAAAAAACGCTTAATGAGAAAATATAGTGGAGAAGAGTTAGAAAGACAAATCAAAAAAAGACTTTATCAAAAAGGCTTTACTTATCAAGAATAATTGTTTTAAATTCTATAAATATAAAGCCAAAATAAAGTTACTAATAGAATGATAATCCATTTAATTTTACTTATTTTAATATCGTTTTCGTTCTCACTTTCTTTGTTCTTTTCTATTCCACTTTTTATATATTTGGCTGCTATAATATAAGTTATGATTCCAAATGTCAAAATGAAAAGAGCTTTTAGAATTTCATTCATAGGTAAAATAATGCAACAGTTATATAATGTATGAATAATAATTGGAATTAGAAGAGAAAGAACTGAATAAAGTTGAGATTTTCTTTTTTCTTTCTCTTTGCCTTTTTTTATTAAGAAATAAGACATCACTATCTGCGAAATAATATGTACGGGCAAAATAGATCTCCATAGTCCATATACAATTCCATCACAAGCATATGAATAATTTTCATAAAACATAAATAGTGTTGAAATATAGAGTGAATTTTTAATAATTTCTTCATTATTTTTAGGTTTAGACATTTTTATTGCTAAATACTTTGCAATCTCTTCTGGAAGTCCTGTGGTAAAAAGTTTAGTGACAAATGCAGTTATGTAAAAACTTATAGGGTTTATTAGAAAGGGAATAATCTGATAAAATGTTGGGGAAATTTGTATAATTAAATAGTCATATATAGATAATAAAATCAGCGATACTACCATGTAGAAGATTAAGTTAAAGATTTTTTTATTATTTGGGTGATCATACTTTTTTACAAAATAATGGATGATTCCAAATGGAATAAGTGCAATTAATAATTGTATAATAAACATAGATTTCACTCCTTATTATTTTATTATAATTTCTTTTTCTTCTTTTTTCTTCAATAAATATCTGAATTGACTGATTTTTACAATTAAAAAAAACGATAAAATTTTTTTCATCGTTTTTTATGACTTTTACGAATTTTGAATGCTTTTAATTAAGTCATCTACATAGTCATCATATGCTTTTTTCAATTCATCATCTTCAAATTTTAAACCTTTTTTCTCTCTTGCATCTTTTAATGCTTGGTATCGAAGAGAAGCATCGTCATTTAATTTATTTTCTACAAGTGTATCAATAATTGTATCTTTTACTTTTTTAAGTTTGGGTTTGTCTTCTTGTTTTTCTTTTAAAATAATATGATATCCATAAGTTGATTTTATCGGCTCTTCTGTATATTTTCCGTTTTCAAGTCCCATTGCAGCCTTTAAGAAATTCTCATCCATACCACTATCATGATTAAATGGCTCTAATTCACCACCATTTTCTGCTGTTGCAGAATCATCGCTATATTCTTTTGCTAAATCTTCAAACTTTTCACCATCTTTTAATTTTTGGATGACTTCTTTTGCTTTATCAAGAGCTTCTTGTTCTTTCTTTTCTTTGTCTTCTGTAGACATATCTGAAGTTGTTGCTGGTTTGATTAAAATATGTTTAGCAGTAATATCCCCAATGACTGTATTTTCATAATAGTCGTTAATTTCATCCTCGCTCATTTGTTCTTTCAAAGTGTCTTTAATAGCTTTGTCTCTTTTATATTCGAGTGATAATGTCTTTCTAAGATCCTCTTCATCTTTAAGACCTAAGTATTGTTGAATGGCATTTTTAAACTGCTCTTCATCATTATTATATTGTGCTTTCATTTGACTTACTTGACTATCGACATAGTCTTTTTCTTCGTCATCTGTTTTATAAGCTTCATCAAATAGTGCGTGATCGATCATTTCAATTAATGCAGCAACTCCATAACGATCCTTTAATTCTTTATAAAAGGCATCGGATGTGATCTCTCCTTTTTTATAGGTTACAACTGGCTTTTCACCATTTTTTAAGGTAACTTCTTTTCCACAACCTGTAAGCATTAAAAGCATACAAGAAAGAACAAAAGTTCCCATCATTATTTTTTTTGTTTGCTTCATGTTTTTTCTTCCTCCAATCGTTTTAATCATAACAAAATTTTCTTACTTTATCAAGCAACTTGGGACTAATATAATCACACAAATTGGACCTTTACCATAGAATAATGTGAAGACTAGAAAAAAGGAGGATGTAATTTATGGGTAATTATGTATCTTCATCTGCAATCATTTTAGTATTATTCATTTTACTCGTTATCATCGTCGGTGCCTATATCTAAACATAAAGGAGGTGTTTAAAAATGGCTTGTAATAATTCTGTTAATCAAACAGCATGTTCTTCTTGCAATTATCATTCATGTGAGTGTGGTAATAATGGAAGAAATGGGTTTATTATTGTAGTTGTACTCTATATTTTATTAGCAATTATCTTAGGTTCAGTTTGCAATCACTATTAAGATAAAGGAAGAGCTCTTCCTTGCTAATAAAACTGTATAAAAAGAAAGTATTAAGACAAAATAATAGTATAGGTGATGAGTTATGTATTATTATTTAGCATACTTTCTTTTATTTTGCATTTTAGGTTCTTTTTTTGAGGAAACTTTAAAAGCTTTTTTTTTACCCAATCTAAAAAGTGGTATTTTAAAAGGACCCTTTGTTCCAGTTTATGGAGTTGGAATTTTAATTATTTTACTTTTTGGAAAACTTGTCTATGAAAAAATGGAAGGAAGTAAGTTGAAGCGTTATGTGATTATTTTTTTCGGTGTGACAATTTTTTTAACGCTTCTTGAATGGAGTAGTGGTATGCTCATTGAAACATTATTTGATAAAGTCATGTGGAATTATGATGATATTCCATTTCATTTTGGACATTATATATCCCTTCCAACAAGTATAGGGTGGGGTTTAGGTGCTTGCCTATTTCTGCGATATGTCAAGCCGCTTACCGATAAAGTCATAAAAAAAATACCAAAAATTCTTACGTATTTGGTACTTTCTATATTTTTATTTGATATTTTGTATACTTTTCTTTTTTAATCATCGACGAGAACTTTATAAACATCTTCGACATTTTTTAATACCTCTTCATTATATTGATAATCAACCATATCATCCTTGTATCTTGGTGTTAGATGAAGATGAAAATGTTTCACTTCTTGCCCATAAAAATTGTTTTGTGAAAGAGTAAGACCCTCACAGTGTAGTTTTTCTTTTAAAAGAGGATAAATTTTTGTTTGAATAACATCAAGAGCGTGGGCTAAAAAATCTTTATCAATATCAAGAATTGTAACTAAATGCTTTTTAGGAATTAGTAGTAAATGTCCATTCGTACTGGGATTGATATTCATAAATACTTTTAAAATATCATCTTCATAAATTGTGTAAGATGGTAGCTCTTTGTTAATGATTTTACAAAAAATGCAATCGTTCATTTCAATTCCTCCATTTCCATTTTTGTACTTTGATCGATTTTCTGACCGGTTTGATAAAGTGTATTAATAATATTTTCTACTTTTCCATATTCAATCAAATTTGCTGAAACATTTCTTAGAATAAAACCTTTCATTCCATTTCCTTCTAAAGTAAATTTCACTTGATAAGAGGAAGGATTTATTTTATTCTTTTTTAATAAATTATGAATATCTTCAAGTTTTTCCTTCATCTGTTGGGTACTTAAATTAAGAATGGATGTAGTGTATTCTACTTCATAAAATGGAACTTCCTTTGCTTTATTTGTGAGAATTTTATTTCTTTCTTTCTCACTTAAATCATTGAGAGTAGTTGTTGTCTTTAAAGATAAATCTTCAATATTTTCATCTTTTAAAACAGATTGAACAGAGGAAGAAATCTTCTTTAAGTACTTATTTAGAAAACTTTTCCCATCGACGAAATCTTGTTGATAAGTAGATGTAATTTTTTTCTCTTTACTATAAACAATTTTGAAAGTTAAATCAGAATTTTTTTTATGTTGATATGTAAAGTAATAATTTTTCTCTTTAAAAGAGAATTTTAAGTCGCTTTTTTTTACTTGATTTTTAATGCCATTATAATGTTCATCAAAATACTGATTTAGTTTTTTCTCAATCATAGGATACATGAGAATATTTCCTTTTTCATGAAGAATAATTAATCCGAATGAGATAAAGACAAAGCAGAAGAAAATCGCCATCTCTATCATTAATACATTTTGTTTGCGCAAATTATCATCACCTAAAAATATTTTATAAAAATTTTGTCAAAAAGACAAATAAAAAAGTGCGTTGCACCTTTTTTTGTGAATACTTGCGAATATCCATTTATAAGATGGACGTATCTTTACAAATTTATACAAGAATATCAAAAAAGAATCTAAAATTTAAATTTTGTTTTTCATTTTAGTTCATGTATAATGATAAATAGAAGGAGGTCAAAAATGAAAGAAGAATGGAAATCATTTAAAGAGGGGATTTGGACAAGTGAAATTAATGTAAAAGATTTTATAGAGAAAAATTATCAAAGTTATAATGGGGATGAGAGTTTCTTAAATGAAGCTACAGAAAAGACAAAAAAGATATGGTCTCATTGTACAGATTTGTTAAAAGAAGAGTTAAAAAAGCATGTTTTAGATATTGATGTTAAAAATATGGCTGGTATTTGTGCATTTCAGCCAGGATACATCAATGAAGACGATGATGTTATTGTAGGACTTCAGACGGATGCTCCATTAAAAAGATGCGTCAATCCTTATGGTGGAATTCGAATGGTTTATCAGGAGTTGGAAGCTTATGGATATGAGTTGGATAAAGATGTTGATTACTACTTTAATCTTTACCGGAAAACACACAATCAAGGTGTTTTTGATGCGTATACGGATCAAATAAAAAAAGCAAGACATGCTGGACTTTTAACAGGACTTCCAGATGCTTATGGTCGTGGTAGAATCATCGGAGATTACCGAAGAGTTGCTCTTTATGGAATTGATTTTCTAAAGAAAGAGAAGATGAAAGACTTTGAAAATATCAAAGGACCTATGACGGATGAAGTGATTCGCCTTCGTGAAGAAGTCTCTATGCAGTACCGTGCGCTAGGTGAGATGAAAGAAATGGCTCAAAGCTATGGATTGGATATTTCTCGTCCTGCAAAAAATGGTAAAGAAGCCGTACAATGGACTTATTTTGCTTATCTTGCAGCAATCAAAGAAAACAATGGTGCTGCAATGAGCTTAGGAAGAGTGGATGCTTTCTTTGATATTTATTTTGAAAGAGATTTAAAAGAAGGAACAATCAGTGAGCAAGAAATTCAAGAGATTATCGATCAATTTGTTATCAAACTACGCCTTGTACGTCATTTAAGAACACCAGACTATGATGAGCTTTTCTCAGGAGATCCAACTTGGGTGACTTGTTCTTTAGGTGGGGTTACAGAAAAAGGTGAGAGCCTTGTTACTAAGACAAGTTATCGTATTTTAAATACTCTTTCAAATCTAGATACTTCACCAGAACCCAATATTACAATTTTATGGAGTGAGAAATTACCAGAATCTTTTAAGAAGTATTGTGCTAAGATGAGCATTCAAACAGATGCCATTCAGTATGAAAATGACGACATTATGCGACCATTATATGGCAGTGATTATGCGATTGCTTGTTGTGTCTCAGCAATGAGAGTGGGTCGAGATATGCAGTTTTTTGGGGCAAGATGTAATCTTGTTAAGACACTTCTTTATGCGATGAATGGGGGCATTGATGAAGTGGATGGAACGAAAGTTTTGGATGGCTTTACAAAGATGGATGATGAGGTATTAGACTACGAAAAAGTCAAAAGTGCATATTTTAGAGCCATTGAAAAAGTCGCAGAAATTTACTCAGATGCGATGAATATTATTCATTATATGCATGATAAATATGCCTATGAAAAAGGACAGATGGCTCTTCATGATACACATGTTAGAAGATTAATGGCTTATGGTGTTGCAGGACTATCAGTCGCAACAGATTCATTATCTGCTATTCGTTATGCGAAAGTAAAACCGATTCGTAATGAAGAGGGGATTATGGTAGATTTTGAAATTGAAGGAGACTATCCAAAGTATGGAAATGATGATGATCGAGTAGACTCTATTGCTCAAGAAATTTTAAAGAAAATGTATGAAGAACTAGAAAAACATCCATGTTATCGAAATGCTCAACCAACTCTTTCTGTTTTAACAATTACTTCGAATGTTGTTTATGGAAATAAAACAGGAGCAACACCAGATGGACGAAAAAAGGGAATTCCTTTTGCACCAGGAGCAAATCCGATGCATGGAAGAGATGAAAGTGGAGCTCTTGCATCCCTTAATTCTGTTGCAAAACTTGATTATACTGCTTATTGCCGTGATGGAATATCCAATACATTCTCTATTGTTCCAACAACACTAGGGCATACACAAGAAGAACGCATTGATAATCTTGTTAGTTTATTAGACGGTTATTTTACTAAGGGAGCACATCACTTAAACGTCAATGTTTTAAGTCGTGATAAATTAGTGGAGGCTATGGAAAATCCAGATAAATATCCATTACTTACAATTCGAGTATCAGGTTATGCAGTTCGATTTAATCGCTTAACAAGAAAACAACAAGAAGAAGTGATTGCAAGAACTTTCCATGAAAAATTATAATGAGTGGATATGTTAATTCTATTGAAACATTTGGACTTTTAGATGGTCCAGGTATTCGAAATGTTGTTTTCTTAAGTGGCTGCAAATTAAGATGTCAATACTGTCATAATCCAGAAATGTGGCAGCAACAAGGAAGCAAAATGACAAGTGAAGAGATTTTAGAAAAAGTTCTTCGCAATAAACCTTATTTTAAAAGAGGCGGAGGTGTTACTTTTTCAGGGGGTGAGCCTTTACTTCAAAAAGACTTTTTAATTGAGACTTGTCAGATCCTTAAGAAAAACGGTATTCATATTGCACTAGATACCAGTGGTGTTGGAATAGGTTCATATGATGAGATATTAAAGTGGGTAGATCTTGTCCTTTTAGATATTAAACATATTGATGAAAACTCCTACTTTGCACTAACAGGACAAAAGATGGATGAAGTCAAAAAGTTTATTGAAGCTCTTAATAAAAGTGGTAAAAAAGTAATCATTCGCCAAGTCGTTGTTCCAGAAATAACGGACAGTGATTCTTATTTAGAAGGACTTGTTACTTATTTAAAGCAGATAAAAAATATTGAGAAAGTTGAATTCTTGCCATTTCATCATTTAGGATTTCAAAAATATGAACGACTGAATATACCCAATCCTTTAAAAGATAAAGAAGAAATGGATCCTAAAAAATGTGAAGAGTTGTTTGCAAAATTCATGAAAAAGTGGAAACAAGATGAAAAGTAATGGTTTTAGTTATAAAGTGAAAGAAATATTGATATCAAATTTTGAATAATATATTTCTTTTTTTATTATAAAAATTATGATTCATCATTCATTTACAAATCCTTAAAACAAGCGTATAATAAAGTCCTTAAGAGAAATGTCATTCTTGTGAAATAAAAAGAAAAGTGATATGGTAAAAGTGGTGAGTAGCATGTTAGAGATAAAAAATTTATGTGTGGAGACGACGGATACAAACAAGAAGATTTTAAATCAATTTTCCCTTTCGATAAAAGAAGGAGAAATTCATGCGATTATGGGACCGAATGGGACTGGAAAAAGTACGTTATCCAAAGTTATTTTTAGAAATCAAGATTATCGCATTTTAAGTGGAAGCATGACACTTTTTGGCAAAGATTTAATTCCATTAAAAACGTGTGAAGTTGCTCGTTTAGGTGTTTTTTTATGTATGCAAGACCCTTTAGTGATTGAAGGCGTTAGTAACAGTGATTTTTTAAGAGAAGCTCTTTATGAAAAAACGAAGGAACATGTTTCACTTTATTCATTTGTTAAAGATGTAGAAAATGCCACTAAAAAACTTGAAATGGATGAGAGAATCATTCATCAGTCTATTAATCAAGGCTTATCTGGTGGCGAAAAGAAAAAAAGTGAAATCTTGCAACTTTTGCTTCTTAAACCCAAGCTGATTATTTTAGATGAATTAGACTCAGGTCTTGATGTAGATAGTTTAAAAAAAGTCTGCACTGTTTTAAAGGAATATTTAAAAGAACAAAAAGATGCAAGTGTTTTGATTATCACGCACTATAGTAGAATTTTAGATGATATTCATCCAGATTATGTTCATAAAATGATGGATGGAAAAATCATTGAAACTGGAGATATTCACCTTGCACACAAAATTGAACAAGAGGGCTACCAGGTAAAGGAACAAGCGAAGGAGTAACTTTATGAATAAAATAGTAAAGAAGGAAAAAGTAAATGGAACAGTTGAAAAAATATTTTCAGAAAAACAGCCACAAACTTTTGTCTTTTTAAGTGAAGATACATTTGATATAACTCTTCAACTTTTAGAAAATGCAAATGTTACTATTTTTCATTATGGAAAGAATACAGAAGGTAAAATAAAAATAGATATTCAAGGTGAAAACGCTTGTATTAACTATCATTATCAGACAATCAGTATCAAAGAAAATAAAGTACACGTTGAGGTTTTACATCATGCACCCCATACAGAAAGTCATCTGTTTATGCATGGATATAATAAGGCACAGCAATTGACATTTTTAGTGGATGTTTCAATTCCCAAAGGAATGAAAGGATCCATTGCAACGCAAGAAAATCAAATTTATAATGAAAAAGATGCTATCTCAACAATCTGTCCTAATTTATATATTGATGAATATGATGTATCTTCAACACATGCTTCTTTTACAGGACCTTTTGATAAAAATATAGAATTTTATTTAGGAACAAGAGGACTTGAAAAAGAAAAGATTCAACAATTATTATTAGAAGGATTTTTAATAAAAGAAGGACTTTCTGATCTTGAAAAAGTTTCCTTTTTCCAAATAAGAAAGGAGGGATAATATGAATCGAGAGGATTTTCCATTTTTAAAAACTGGGAAGATCTATTTTGATAATGGTGCGACAAGCCTAAAGCCAAGTGCTGTTATTGAAAGCATGGTAGATTATTACGAGAATTATTCTGCAAATATTCATCGAGGAGATTATGAAATCTCTTTAAAAGCAAGTGACATTTATGATCAAGCTCGTGAAGTTTGTCAAAAATTTATTCATGCAGATAAACCAGAAGAAATCATTTTTACAAAAGGAACGACAGAAAGCCTTAATAAAATCATTTTTGGTTTTTTTGAAACACACTTGAAAAAAGGCGATGAAGTTCTTGTAACAAAGGCAGAACATGCTTCACTTTTGCTGCCTCTTATGATATTGGCTGAAAAAATAGGTATTCATCTTATTTATATGCCATTAAAAGAAGAAAATGAACTTGATTATGAATCATTTTTATCATCTGTTACACCAAAGACAAAGCTTGTTGCAATTGCGGGAGTTTCTAATGTAGTTGGCGATCATCGTCCTTTAAATCAAATTGGTCGATATTGTAAGGAAAATCAAATTTACTTTTTAGTAGATGGTGCTCAAAGTGTTCCACATACAAAAACAGATGTCGTTCGAGATAACATTGATTTCTTAGCTTTTTCAGGACATAAAATGCTAGGTCCAACAGGCATTGGTGTTTTATATGGAAAGAAAGAATTACTAGAAGAGATGAAGCCTTGTGAATATGGTGGCGATATGAATCAAAACTTTTCATCACTAGGAGATGTAACATTGAAACCCCTTCCAGCCCGACTAGAAGCGGGAACACCACCGATTGCTGAAGTGATTGGATTAAAAGCAGCCATTTCCTATTTAGAAAAAATTGGGATGGAAAAAATCGAAGAATATGAAGAAGAGTTAAAAGAATATTTTTTAAAACGAATAAAAGAAGTTCCACAAGTAGATGTTTACAATGCATCAGTTAAGGGTGGAGAAGTCATTTTTAATATTCACGATGTCTTTAGTCAAGATGCCGCAATTTATCTTGATTATTTTGGAATTTGTGTACGTGCTGGAACTCATTGTGCTAAAGCATTAAAAGAAGAATTGCCTGTTCAAAACACTGTTCGCATTAGTTTTTATTTTTATAATACAAAAGAAGAAATTGATAAGTTAATGGATGTATTAAAACAAAGTGATACACTTTATAATGTCATTTTATAGGAGAAGAAAATGGATAAGGAATTAAAAAGAGAAATAATTTTAGATAATTATCAACATCCTTTTCATAAAGGATTAAAAAAAGAAGGATATATAGTTGAGAATGCTAACAATGAAAGCTGTATTGACAATTTAGATATCTCTTTAAAAATAGAAGATGGAAAAATAGTAGATACAACCTTTGATGGAGAAGCATGCGCTATTTCAACATCAGCAACATCCATTCTTTTAAGGAAATTAATTGGTAAAGAGAAAAAAGAAGCCCAAATACTTTTAGAAAATTATGAAAACATGATTGAAGAAAGACCATATGATGAAAGTCTTTTGGAGGAGTTATTAGCTTATCAAGATATTTATTTGCAACCCAATCGAAAAAATTGTGCACTCTTACCTTCAAAAGCCATTAAAAATATATTAAAACAAATGAAAGATGAGGAAAAAGATGGAATTAAAGGGACTGAGTGAAGAGACGATTGATAAAATATCAGAACGCAAACAAGAAGACAGGTGGATACTTGCTTATAGGAAGAAAGCATATCAGTCATTTATTCATCAACAAGAGCCTTCTTTTGGTCCTTCTTTTTCTCTTGATTTTTCAAAGATTACTTATTATAAAAGTTCTGAAGAAAAGATTGTATCTGATTGGAAAAGCGTGATGAAGCCTGTTCGATGTGAACTACAAGACTTAGGGGTTATTCAAAGTGAACAACATTTAGATGGAATGGGTGTTCAATATGAAAGTGAAGTTATTTATCATCATATGTTGGAAGAGTTAAAAGAAAAAAATGTTATTTTCACATCTATTGAAGAAGGACTAAAAAAATATAGAAAGATTGCTGAAAAGTATTTTGGAAAAATTGTCTCTTATGAAGAGAATAAATATGCTGCTTTAAATAGTTCTGTATTTAGTGGTGGAAGTTTTATCTATATTCCTCCTCATACAAAATTAAATCGTCCTTTGCAAAGTTATTTTCGAATCAATAGTCGTGGGATGGGACAATTTGAGAGAACTTTAATAATCGTGGATGATGATAGCGAACTTCATTATATTGAAGGATGTACAGCTCCTACTTATAGTGATGATTCTCTTCATGCAGCTGTTGTTGAAATTTATGTTGGAAAAAGGAGTAAGTGTCGTTATAGTACCATTCAAAATTGGGCACCAAATGTTTATAATTTAGTTACAAAAAGAGCTGTTGTTGAAGAAGATGCTACGATGGAGTGGATTGATGGGAATATTGGTTCTAAAGTGACAATGAAGTATCCTTGTTGTGTTTTAAAAGGGGATCGAAGCGAGGGCGTTTGTATTACAATCGGAGTTGCTAAAAATGGACAAGTGCAAGATACTGGTGCAAGAATGATTCATATAGGAAAAAATACAAAGAGTAAAATTATTTCAAAAAGTATTAGTTCCGATGGAGGAAATGCAACTTATCGTGGTAAAGTCGATATTAAAGGAAATGCTAAAAACAGTCTTGCTTTTGTCAAATGCGATACACTCATTTTAGATGAAAAATCTAAAAGTGATACAATTCCAACCAATATTGTTCGTAATGAAAGCAGTTCACTTGAACATGAAGCGACTGTCTCTAGAATTAAGGAAAGTCATTTATTTTATTTGATGAGTCGAGGTCTTTCTCGAGAGATGGCAACAGAACTCATTATTTTAGGATTTATTGAAAAATTCCGAAAAGAACTTCCTGTTGAATATGCAGTGGAATTGAATCAACTTTTGAAAAAAAATTTATAAAGTACAAATTTTAAAAATCTGACATGTTTACTTGTCAAGATTTTTTCTTTTTTTATAAAAAAACGCATTTAAAGGAGGAAAATCTCTTTTTAAAATGACAAATGTGCCTTTTGCAAAAATCTTTTCTTTCGAATAAATTAGTAGGCAAGAAAGGAGGTGGTATTATTTTAAATCAAGTGATTTTGGTTGGAAGACTCACCAAAGATTTAGAAGTTCATGTCACTGAATCCGGAAAAAATGTTGCCACTTTATCCCTTGCAATTCCAAGAAGTTTTAAAAATATGAATGGTGAGTATGATACTGATTTTGTTGATTGTGTTTTGTGGGAAGAGAAAGCAAATCGAACCAAAGAATATTGTAGGAAAGGAGATATTGTAGGAGTACGAGGAAGAGTACAAACAAGAAAAATTGAAGAAGAAGATGGAATTCGCTATCGACTTGAAATTGTTGCCGAAAAAATTACTTTTTTAACGAAAAAAGAAAAGGAAAAAAGCCCAGATTTTAAAGAATAAAGAAGTTACTTATTAGTTAATTTATGTCAAAGAATTCAATCAAATCACTATAATGAATGGTATAATGTTAAATGTTAGGTGAGAGAGATGCTATTAGGAAAAAGATTAAAAGATTTACGGAAAAAAAAGGGTCTTACACAACAAGAACTCGGTGATTTAATTAATGTCACAAAGGTCAGTATTTGCTGTTATGAAAATGGAACAAGAATGCCTACAATTGATACGTTGTTAGAGTTAGGAAAAGTTTTTGGCGTTGATGTTGCCTACTTTTTAGGTCATGATGAAGTCGTTCAAAAAAAAGACAAGGAGTTCTTTTATCTTGCGGAAGAAGAAATTTTGATTTTAGAAGAGCTAAGAAAACATGATAATCTTTATGAAAAACTAATTGCAGATCCCAAAAGAACCGTTGAATTTATTGCTAAAAAGGTAAGATAAAGGGATTTCCTTTTTCTTTTTTTCTATTTTGTGAGTGAAAATATTCAAATTGAGGTGAAGTTATGATAAAAAAGATATCTAAATCGATTCGTGAATATAAAAAAGTTAGTTTTTTAACAATTCTTTTTATTTCTTTAGAAGTGATTCTTGATGTCTTCATTCCTATTTTGATGAGTAAAATTATTGATGATGGGATCAACAAACAAGATTTACATGTAGTTATGATAATTGGTGGCATTTTAATTGTAATTTCTTTTTTATCTTTGCTTTTTGGCTATTTATCCAGTCGCTATGCTGCCATTGCTTCTAGTGGTTTTGCGAAAAATTTAAGACATGATATGTATAATAAGATTCAAGATTATTCTTTTTCAAATATTGAAAAATTTTCTTCATCCAGTCTAGTGACAAGACTGACAACAGATGTTAATAATTTACAAATAACTTATCAGATGCTCATTCGAATTGCCATTCGCTCTCCACTCATGTTTCTTTTTTCTTTATGGATGGTCTACACAATTCATCCGAAGCTTTCTCTTATCTTTTTAATGATTGCACCCGTTCTTGGTTTCTTATTATTTTTTATTGCCAATAAAGCGCATCCTTTATTTGAAAATGTTTTTCAAACTTATGATCATTTAAATAATCGTGTTCAGGAAAATGTAAGAGGAATTCGCGTTGTGAAGTCTTATGTTCAAGAAGAAAGAGAAATAGAAAAATTCAATGCCATTTCTAATAAGATTTATCAGAACTTCATTAAGGCAGAAAAACTCGTTGCTTTCAATAATCCTATTATGCGATTTTGTATTTATACTGCCATTGTTTTAATCTGCTTTATTGGATCTCGCTATGTTGTACTTGGCACACTTACAACTGGAGAATTGACGGGTGTTATTACTTATGCTGCTCAAATTTTAAGTAGTTTTATGATGCTTTCTATGGTTTATGTTAACTGCATTATTTCTATTCCTTCTATGAAAAGAATTGTAGAAGTCATGGAAGAAAAGGTCAATATAAAAAATAATAAAAACCCAATAACAAGTGTAGAAAATGGTGATATAGAATTTCAAAATGTCTCTTTTTCATATAAAAAAGGAAAAGAGGTTTTAAAAAATATTAACTTAACGATTCAATCTGGAGAAATGATTGGTATCATTGGTGGAATTGGCTCAAGCAAAAGTACTTGAGTTCATTTAATTCCAAGGCTATACGATGTCAGTTCTGGTCGCGTTTTGTTAGCAGGACGAGATGTACGTGATTATGAGATAAAAACTCTTCGAGATTCAGTTGCGGTCGTTCTTCAAAAAAACGTATTATTTAGTGGAACCATTGAAGAAAATTTAAAATGGGGAAAAAAGGATGCAACTTTAGAAGAAATCGAAAAAGTTTGTGCCATTGCTTGTTGCAGTGAATTCATATCTAAATTTAAAGATGGATATGACACTTATATTGATCAAGGTGGAACCAATCTCTCAGGAGGACAAAAACAAAGATTGTGTATTGCAAGAGCTTTACTAAAAAGTCCTAAGATTATTATTTTGGATGATTCTACTAGTGCAGTGGATACGAAGACAGAGGCAATGATTCGTCAATCATTTCGTCAGTTTATTCCAAAGGTGACAAAAATTATTATTGCTCAAAGAATTTCTAGTATAGAAGACTGTGATCGAGTTCTTGTTTTAGATAATGGAGAAATTTCAGATTTTGATACCCCTCAGAATTTATTAAAACACAATCAAATTTATCAAGAAATTTACTATTCTCAAGTCAAAGGAAGTGTTTCTGATGAGTAAAAAGCATCCACTTTTAAGGTTATTAAAATATATTACTCAAAGATTTAAAAAACAATTATTCGTTATTTTTATTGCGATTATTATTAGCTCTATTTGCCATGTATATGGTCAGTTGTTTTTGCAGGTCTTGATCGATGAGTATATTACTCCTTTAATTGGACAGCAAAATCCTATCTATACTTCTTTATATCAAGCCATTTTCTGGATGGCAGTTATTTATTTAATTGGAGTTTTGATGACTTGGATTTATTCAAGATTAACTGTCAATGTAAGTCAAGGCGTATTAAAGCAAATTCGCGATGATATGTTTCAACATATGGAGACATTACCCATTCGTTATTTTGATGACAATCCTCATGGAGATATTATGAGTTACTATATTAATGATACGGATGCTTTAAGAGAGATGATTTCCCAAAGTATTCCAAACTGTGTATCTAATGTGGTTTTTATTTTAGCGGCTTTTATTTCTATGCTCTCATTAAATGTCTATTTGACTATGATGATCGTCTTCGGTGTGAGTATTATGCTTTTTGTGGCAAGATATATCGGAAGAAAGTCGGCAATCTATTTTAATGCAAGAGAAAAAACAGTTGCGGAGGTCAATGCTTATATAGAAGAGATGATGGATGGACAAAAGGTCGTTCAAGTTTTTACTCATGAAGAAGAATCTAAGAAAAAATTCGATGTATTGAATGAAAAATTATATGAAAATACAAAGAATGCGAATATTTATGCTAATATTATTATGCCGATTATGGGAAATATAGGCTATTTAGTTTATGTGGTGATTGCTATTTTAGGAGGAAGCCTCGCAATTCAAACAGGAATGTTATCCATTGGAGCTATTGCATCTTTCTTACTTTTGACAAGAGGTTTTACAATGCACATTAATCAATTGTCTCAACAGTATAACTCCATTGCTTTAGCATTAGCAGGAGCCAATAGAATTTTTGAGCTTATGGATGAAGAAAGTGAAAAAAATGAGGGAAAAATTACATTAGTCAATGTCCTACGTCAAGAAGATGGATTATTTAAACAATCCTCTACGTATACAGGTCTTTGGGCATGGAAAAATCCAGAGAATAATGAACTTATTGAATTAAAGGGTGATATACGTTTTCAAAATGTTGATTTTTCTTATGTCAAAGGGAAAAAGGTATTAAAAGATATTCATTTATATGCAAATCCAGGAGAAAAGATTGCTTTAGTTGGAGCAACTGGAGCAGGGAAGACAACACTAGCCAATCTAATGAATCACTTTTATGATCTTGAGAAAGGGAGTATTTTATATGATGGTATTAATATTGAAGATATCAATAAGAATGATTTAAGAAAATCGTTAGGAATGGTTTTACAAGATGTTCATTTATTCACCGCAACTATTATGGAAAATTTACGATATGGAAGAAAAGACGCGAGTGATGAAGAATGTATTGCAGCAGCGCGTCTTGCTAATGCAGATAAATTTATTGAAAAGTTGCCAAATGGTTATAATACTATCATTACAGATAATGGTGAAAATTTATCTCAAGGACAACGGCAGCTCCTTGCTATTGCAAGATGTGCCCTCAACAATCCACCTGTTATGATTTTAGATGAGGCAACTTCAAGTATTGATACCCGTACAGAAAAAGATGTTCAAGAGGGAATGGATAAATTAATGGAAGGACGCACTGTATTTGTCATTGCGCATCGCTTATCAACTATTCGCAATGCTGAAGCTATTATTGTTCTTGAAAATGGTAAAATTATTGAAAGAGGAAACCATGAAGATTTGATGAAGCAAAAAGGAAAATATTATGAACTTTATACAGGTGCTTTTGAATTGGAATAAAAACGATGAAAAAAATATATATTATTAGGCAAATGATTGTTGATTTGACAGCATTCTTAACATTAACTTGGGCTTTTTCTTGCAATCAATTTGTTGGAAAAATTATTATAAGTCCATTTTTAATCTGTTCTTTTACTCACCTTTTGGAAATGTTATTTATTCTAATCGAGAAGGAAAAAATAGCGCATATTTTTAAATATATTTTTCGAATAAGTTTTTTTATTTATATTTTTGGATTTTTAGTATATGCAATATATGATGCTATTTCCAACAAAAGATATTCCTCTTTTATAATAATAGGAATATTCATAATCGTTGCTTTTCGTATTTTAAAAGCTGCTTTTAAGAAAAATTTATAAAAACACTAATATATAATTGTAGTTGAAAGGGAAAATAATAATTTTTGAAGAGTGTAAAAATGACAATTGAAGAAGAAATATTTAGAAAAACAAAAATAGATTTTCATAAGATATTGGAATATGGATTTAAAAAAGAAAAGACAGTTTACCGATATTCGAAAAAAATTATCAACAATACTTTTAGAGTTGATATTGAAATAAATAGTGATGGATTTGTTCAAGGCAAAGTTTTTGATTTAAGTGCTGAATGTGAATATACCAACTTTCGAATAAAAAATATTAAAGGGTCTTTTGTAGAAAAAATAAAAGAAGAATTCATAAATATATTAAAAGATATTAGAAACCAATGCTTTACAAAGGAATTTTTTATATGTGAACAATCCAATAGAATAGCAAAACAAATAAAGTTAAAATACAAGGATGAACCAGAATTTGAATGGGAAAAATTTCCCGGATATGCTACTTTTAGAAATTCTATCAGTAAAAAATGGTACGGCATAATAATGAATATAGATAAAAGCAAAATAGATGCAGACTCTACTGGAGAAGTAGAAATAATTGATGTAAAATTAAACCCCAATAAAATAAAAGAATTGCTCCAGAAAAAAGGATTTTATCCTGCATATCACATGAATAAAAAAAATTGGATTACAATTCTATTAGATGATACGATTGCTGATAGCGATATAATGAGTTTGCTTGATGAAAGCTACTCATATACAATACTAAAAAAATGAGAATACTAATTTTTATAGCCTAGACACTGTTATAGAATGGTCTAAATTTTGGCAATTGATAAAAAAATTAAAAAGTAGAGTCAAAAATGAGTGATAAATGAACTGTGTAAGAGGACTAAATTCTAGTTCTTTTTTGTTCTATAAAAAAGTATCAATGTCATTATCGATATCATTCTATCTTTCAAGTAATGAGTTTTTATTTTATATGCATTGACAACTGTGTATAATCTGTATATAATATGTATATACAAAAGAGGTGAATTATGGAAATTATAATAAGTAATTCAAGTGGAGTTCCAATATATGAACAAATAAAAGAACAAATAAAGGTTAAAATTGTTTCTAACGAATTAAAAGAAAACGAACTATTGCCCTCTATTAGAACCTTAGCTAAAGATCTTTACTGCAGTGTCATAACAACGAAAAACGCTTATGAAGAATTAGTGAAAGAAGGCTATATAAAAAATGTTCCGTCAAAAGGTTTCTATGTTGCTAAAATCAATAAAGATGTCGCATTAGAAGAACAATTAAATAAGATAGAAGAACTGATGGATAAGGCAGTTACTATTGCAAAAATGAATAATATAAATAAGAAAACACTCAATGAAATGTTAACTATCTTATATGAGGAGGATAAATAAAAAATGGAAAATATTTTAGAAATTAAAAATTTATGTAAAACGTATGATAACTTTGCTTTGAAAAATGTAACATTGAGTCTACCTAAGGGTATGATTATGGGCTTTATTGGAGAAAATGGTGCTGGAAAGACAACAACCATAAAAGCCATATTAAACATCATTCAATCCTATCGTGGAGAAATTAAAATTTTTGGGTTAGATAATCGCAAATATGATAAGAAAATAAAAGAAGATATTGGGGTCGTATTAGATGATATGTTTTTTCCTGAAATTCTTACACCAAACGATATTGATAATACTATGAAAGGTATTTATAAAAACTGGGATAGTAAAATGTTCGATGACTACTTAAAAGAATTTTCATTATTACCTAATAAACAAATTAAAACTTTTTCAAAAGGAATGCGAAAAAAACTAGAAATAGCAACAGCATTATCTCACCATCCTAAACTTTTAATATTAGATGAGCCAACATCTGGCTTAGATCCAGTTGCTCGTGCAGAAATTATCCAAATATTTCAAAGCTTTATTGAAAAAGATGATTGTTCTATTTTACTTTCTAGTCATATTACTACAGATTTAGAACACATTGCAGACTATATTACTTTTATTAATCGTGGAGAAATAGTCTTATCTAAGACAAAAGACGAATTATTAGATAAGTATGGTATTGTCAAATGCACAGAAGCTGAATTTAAAAAAATCAATAAAAAAGATTATATTAAATATAGAAAAACAAAATATGAATATGAAGTATTGGTTTCTAATAAAAAAGACTTTAAAGCAAAATATGATATTGCTATAATAGACAAAATAACTTTAGATGAGCTGATGGTTTTAATGATTAAGGGGGAAGAATAATGATAGGATTTATTAAAAAAGACTTATTCATGATTAAAAGTAATTTTAAATTATTAGGAATATTGATTATTGCATACACATTAATGGGCTTTGTTGGTGAGATAGATATCTCCTTCATCTTGCCATTTATGAGTGTTATGATAATGATTTCAACATTTAGTTATGATAACTATAATAATTGGGATGCTTATTCTATTTCATTCCCTGACGGAAGAAAAAACAGTGTAAAGTCAAAATACGTAGCAACAGTCTTGATGATTGTTATTGTTTCTATTATCACAACTCTTTTATCTTTTATAATTTCTTATGCAAGCACAAAAACAATAAACTGTGAACAAATATTAATATCCATGTTTGGTACAATATTTGGAACATTATTCGTTTTGTCTTTTATGTATCCCATTATTTATAAATTGGGTGTTGAAAAAGCAAGAATTGGTATATTTTTAATTGTATTTGGTCTCGTGTTTATCGGTGGTTTTCTCACAAATTATTTCAATCTATCATTGATTACAAAGGCTATATTATTTTTAGAAGACTATTTAATCATCATTTTAATAATCATCGCAATTATTATGGTTTATATATCTTATAAAATATCTGAAAGGATATTTAACAAAAAAGAATTTTAAAAGGAAAGGGATGAAAAATTATGTCATCAAAATCATTCGAAAAACAAAATAAAAGAAGAAGAATAAAAAATGGGGTTGTGCTAGGTAGTGTCACAGTTGGAAGTTTAGTTCTTTGTCCTCCAGTTGCTGTTATTCCAATAGGAATAGGAGTGGTAAGACTATATTGGTTGAATCAAAATAATAAACAATTCAATTCAATAAGAAAAAAATAATAGAGTTGAAAAATAGTGTTAATGATTGTACTCACTAACACTATTTATTATAGACCCTTTTTTTGTAATTTTTTTTCAAACAGACAAATGAGATAATAGAATGAAAAAGAGAGTAGACCAAGGATGAAGACGGATGCAATCACAAGATTGATATTAAAAACCTGAGATCCATACATAATAAGGTAACCAAGTCCTTTTTTAGAAACGAGCAGCTCTCCCATGATAACTCCGATGAAACTCATCCCAATATTTATTTTTAAGCTGTTGATTATATTTTCTAAATTACTTGGCAAAATCACTTTGAAAAATATTTGTCCTTTTTTGGCATGAAAAGATTTCATCAAAGTGATATAGTGATTATCTGTTGTTATAAACGCATGGTAAATATCAATAATCGATAAAAATGTTGCAATTAAAAGTGCCATAAAAATGATCGAATTTGTACTAGCTCCTACCCAAATGATGATCAAAGGACCAAGAGCAACTTTAGGAAGAGAATTTAAAACAGTTAAATAAGGATCCACAATTTTTGCTATGATTGGCTTCCACCAAAGAAACGCTGCAGTCAATAATCCTAAGAAAGATGCAAGAGCAAAACTTAAAATGGTCTCATAAATTGTAATTGCAATATGGTTCCATAAATCGTTTGTTTTACAAAGATTTAAAATTGTTTCAAGAATCATTTTAGGAGATGAAGATAAAAAGGTATTGATCCACTTTTTTTCAGCAGCAATTTGCCAAATTCCTAAAAACAAAATAAGGATTAGTATACGAAATAAGCAAATTTTTCTTTTTTCTTTCTTTTTTTGAGATAAGAATTTTTGATGCTCAAGACTCGATGTGGACATCTAAATCCCTCCATATTTGATCATAGTACACGCTAAATTCTGGGCATTTTCGATTGTGAATAGGTCCTTGCTTATCGGTTAGATGAATTTCATAAATCTTTTTTACAGTAGCAGGTCGCTTGGATAAGACAAAAATACGATCAGAAGTCGAGATTGCTTCTGCTAAATCATGCGTCACCATAATGGCTGTTTTTTTCTCATTTTTAATGATATTATAAACATCCTCTGAAAGAGCAAGACGTGTTTGATAATCAAGTGCAGAAAAAGGCTCATCTAAAAGAAGAATATCTGGTTTTACTGCAAGGGTTCTAATAAGGGCAACTCTTTGAGTGCAGTGAAGACACTTTTCTATTTTTTCCTTTATTTATAAGGGTTTGCGTGTGGTCTGATACAGACCTATTTTTTAACTATTTAGAATAATTTTTTTTAAAAGTTTAACTTATAAGTTTACTTGAGTTTTTTGGAACTTTATTAAATCCTTATTTTACAAGGGTTTGCAAGGTGTGTTCTAACACAACCTATATTTTTTTCATTTTTTAGTTATTGTTTTAGGTTATTGCAAATTTTACAACAATTGAAATTTAATTATTTATTTTCAATTTGTTTGGTTTCATCTTTGTATTGGTAGTTAAGTGCAT
>CANQHD010000002.1 GCA_947623625.1 uncultured Bacilli bacterium | reverse complement strand
TCTTTCTCAATTATTTCCCGGAAAATATTTTTTCTACTTTTCTCCATTTTCTTATATTTGAGATATTACTTCTTCCCACGATTATTTCCCGGGAAATATTTTTTTCTACTTCTCCCCATTTTTTCTATATTTGATGTTCTTCTTCTTTCTCGATTATTTCCCGGGAAATATTTTTTCTACTTTTCCTTATTTTTTTCATATTTGATATGTTATTTCTTTCTCAATTATTTCCCGGGAAATATTTTTTCTACTTCTCTCCATTTTTTATATTTATTTAGTTTTCCACAAGAAATTCAATATTTTAATTTTTAAATACTAATAATATAAAGTAATATATTTTTTCAAAAATTTACCAAAAAAAAGAAGAAAAATTTAATTACTTTCTTCTATATTTTCCTCTGAAGACATTTCAGATTCTTTTTCCACAATTGCAACTGTAGCAACTTTCTGATTATCCTTTAGATTAATTAATCTTACACCTTGAGTCGCTCTTTTTAAAGTAGAAATTTGTTCTAATGGCATTCTCATAATTACACCATTATCTGTAACAATCAATAAATCATAATTATCCACAGCTATAATTCGTTTTAAACTAACCATATTTCCATTTTTATCTGTTAAATTTAGTGCTTTAACACCCTTACTTCCACGATGTGTTAATCGATATTCCTCAATATCTGTTTTCTTTCCATATCCTTTTTCCGTTACAATTAAAACTTCTTCGCCCTTGTGGATAACTTCTGCACCAACTACTTTTGCACCGACCAATTCCATTCCTTTTACTCCAGAAGTTCCTCTACCCATCGATCTAATCTCTGTTTCAGGGAAACGAACCATTCTTCCATTGCTTCCACCAATAATAATTTCTTCTTCTCCAGTTGTTTTTCTAACGGAAATTAACTCATCATTTTCCTTAATTATGATTGATATTTTTCCACTTTTTCTAATATTACTAAATTCTTCAATTGGTGTACGTTTAACCAAGCCATTTTTCGTTGTAAACATTAAATATTTATATACATCTTCATTTGAATTTAACTCAACCATCGAACTAATGTACTCATTTTTCTCTAAAGATAATAAATTAACTATAGGTAAACCTTTTGATTGCCGAGAAAATTCTGGAATTTCATAACCTTTAAGACGATATACCTTACCTCTATTAGAAAAGAACAAAAGATAATCATGAGTCTTCATTGAAATAATTTGTTCTACAAAATCTTCTTCATTCGTTGCCATTCCTTTTATACCTACACCACCACGATTTTGAGAACGATAAGTATCTGCTCTTAAACGCTTAATATAACCTCTATTCGTTAATGTAACAATAATATCTTCAACTGGAATTAAGGATTCATCTTCAATATATTCAATCGCTGTCATATCAATATTCGTTCGACGCTCATCAGCATATTTTCCTTTTATTTCCAATAATTCTGTTCTAATAACATTTAATACTTTTTCATCACTGCTTAAAATATCTTTTAATTCTGCGATTAATTTTAACAATTCGTTCAACTCATTTTCGATTTTTTCTCTTTCTAATCCCGTTAATCTACGAAGTCTCATCTCTAAAATAGCATTAGACTGTGCTTCTGTTAAACCAAATTGATTCATTAAGCCTAATCTTGCTTCTTCATCTGTTTTTGAACCACGAATTAATTTTATTACTGCATCAATATGATCCAGTGCAATCTTTAATCCTTCTAAAATATGAACTCTTTTTTCAGCATTTTCCAAGTCAAATTTTGTTCTTCGAATAATTATTTCTTTTTGAAAATCAATATATTTTACAATAATATCTTTTAATCCTAATGTTTTCGGAACACCTTGATCCAGCATTAAAAAGATAATTCCATATGTTGTTTGAAAAGCCGTATGCTTATATAGTTTATTTAAAACAACTTGAGCATTGGCATCTTTCTTTAAAGTAATCGTTATTTTGATACCTTCTTTTAAATCAGAATGGTAATCTGCAATTCCTTCGATTACTTTATTATGAACAAGCTCTGCAACCTTATTTTTTAACTCTAAAGTATTTATTCCGTATGGAACTTCATCCACAATAATATACTGTCTTCCATTTTTTTCCTCTATTTGTGCCTTACTGCGAATTGTAATACTTCCGCGACCCGTTTCATAAGCTTTTCTAATTCCACTATTTCCTAAAATTGTGGCACCTGTTGGAAAATCAGGTCCCTTAATATATTTCATTAATCCATCCAAATCAATATCTGGATTATCAATGTATGCTACACAGCCATCAATAACTTCTCCTAAATTGTGTGGTGGAATATTGGTTGCCATACCAACAGCAATACCTGTTGTTCCATTCACTAAAATATTTGGAAATCTAGATGGTAAAATTTCAGGTTCTTTTTCTGACTCATCAAAGTTTGGAACAAAATTAACAGTATTCTTATTAATATTTCTCAGTAATTCAAGCGATATCTTAGAAAGTCTTGATTCAGTATAACGCATGGCTGCAGCACCATAACCCTCGATATTACCAAAATTTCCATGACCATCTACTAGCATATAACGATAAGAAAAATCTTGTGCCATTCGAACCATTGCTTCATAAATACTAGAATCTCCATGTGGATGATATTTACCCATAACATCTCCAACAATTCTTGCACTTTTCTTATGAGGCTTATCTGGAGTATATCCAGATTCATACATTGAATATAAAATACGACGATGAACTGGTTTTAATCCATCTCTTAAATCTGGTAATGCACGAGCGACAATGACACTCATTGAATATTCTAGAAAGGAATCCTTGACTTCTTTTACAATGTTATTTTTTTCTAATCTATCCATAATACCCCTCCTAAATATCCAAGTTTTCTACATATGTAGCATTTGTTTCAATAAATTCTCTTCGAGGTTCGACTTCTTCACCCATCAATTTAGAGAATACATCATCTGCTGCAATCGCATCTTCTACTGTAATTTGTCTTAAAATTCGCTTATTAATGTCCATTGTTGTTTCATTTAATTCCTCTGCATCCATCTCTCCTAAACCTTTCATGCGCATAATATCATACTTTGTATTTGGAGAAAGTGTTTTCAAATATTCATCTCGTTCTTCCTCATTTAAAACATATTTAATTGTTTTTCCATGCTTAATAACAAATAAAGGAGGTTGTGCTGCATAAACATGACCTGCTTCAACAATTGGCTTAAAAAAGCGATAAAAAAGTGTTAATAAAAGAACACGAATATGAGAACCATCTACATCTGCATCCGTCATAATAATAATTTTATCGTATCTTAGCTTAGATAAGTCAAATTCTTCACCGATTCCTGTTCCAAATGCAGTAATAATTGTTCTTATTTCTTCATTAGAAAGTGCCCGGTCAAGTCTTGCTTTTTCAACATTTAATATTTTTCCTCGAAGCGGAAGAATTGCTTGCGTCATACTATCTCTTCCTTTAATCGCAGAACCACCTGCAGAATCTCCTTCGACTAAAAAAATCTCACTGACACTTGCATCTTTACTCTTACAATCTGCAAGTTTTCCATAAAAGTTAGTAACATCCAGATCTCCTTTTCGTCTTGTAAGCTCTCTTGCCTTTTTAGCTGCGATTCTTGCACGAGATGCTGTCATTACCTTCTCCACAATTATTCTCGCTTCTTCAGGATGTTCCATTAAAAATCTCTCAAAGGCATCCGCGAAAATATGATTGGCAATTTGTCGTACTTCACTGTTTCCAAGTTTAGTTTTTGTCTGCCCTTCAAACTGTGGATTTGGGTGCTTTACAGAAACAATCATTGTAATTCCTTCTTTAACATCCTCACCCATTAAAGAATTATCATTATTTTTTAATAATCCACTGTTTTGTGCATATTTATTTAAAATACGTGTTAATGCCATTTTAACTCCATCTTCATGTGTTCCACCTTCTGGAGTTGTGATATTGTTAACAAAAGAATAAATACTAGCGTTGTAAGTTTCATTATATTGTAGTGCAACTTCAACAACGATATCCTTTTCTTCACCTGTAACATCAATAATTGTATCATGAATAGGATTTTTATTTTTGTTAAGAAGTTCTACGTATTCTGTAATTCCACCCTCATAACAGAAAGAGTCTTTTTTATCAGCTTCTCTATCATCATATAATGTAATTCGAAGACCTCTATTCAAAAAGGCAAGTTCTCTTAATCGATTTTTTAAAATTTCATAGTCAAAAATCGTTGTTTCCTGAAATATCTCAGGATCCGGTAAAAATGTAACCGTTGTTCCTGTTCGATCATCGTCACAATCATCTATGATATGAAGCGGTTCTTGAGGATGACCTCCATTGACATATTTTTGATAATAAACATGCCCATTTTTATACACTTTTACTTCAAGCCAAATACTTAAAGCATTAACAACAGAAGCACCAACACCATGGAGTCCACCAGATACTTTATATCCAGATACTTTGTATCCACCTCCTCCAAATTTTCCACCAGCATGTAACACCGTATAAACTGTTTCAACCGTACTAATTCCTGTTTTTGGATGAATATCAACTGGAATACCACGTCCATCATCTTTAACGGTAATTGTATTATCTTTTCCGACTGTTACTTCAATATGTGTACAATATCCTGCAAGTGCTTCATCAATTGCATTATCAACAATTTCCCACACTAAATGATGAAGTCCTCTAGAACTTGTTGTTCCAATATACATACCAGGTCTTTTTCGAACTGCTTCAAGTCCTTCTAATACTTGAATGGCAGAAGAATCATAATTTGTACTCACTTTTTCATCCATTTATATCTCCCTTTCTACTGTTCCAGATATGACTTTAAATATTGTGGCATCTTTAAGTAAGCTTTTCCTTATATTTTTCACATCTGTCGTTGTTATAATACTTTGAATATCTTTTCCTATATATTTTAACAATTTATTTTGTTTTTTTCCATCAAGTTCACTAAAAATATCATCTAATAATAAAACTGGTTTTGTTCCTGTTCTTTCTAAAAAAATAGGAATACACGCTAGTTTATAAGCGAGTATTGCAGCTTTTTGTTGTCCTTGAGAACCATATACTTTTAAGTCTTTATCATCTAAATAAAGAGAAAAATCATCTCGATGTGGTCCATATAAAGTCATACCCATATTCAATTCTCTTTGATAATTTTTCTGATAAATTTTCAACAATTCTGATTTCATTTTTTCAAGATCATTCCACGAAAATGATACATTTGTCTCATAATGAATTTCAAGAGAAAGAGGACTGTGAATATCTTTAAAAATAGAACCAATATTTTCATTAATTTTATCGAGATAATCTTTCCTATGTTGATAAATTAAAACAGCTTTTTCGACTAATTTTTCAGTGATAATATTAAAATAGTTTTTATCTGCAAGATGATTCATCAAAAGTATTTTTAAATATTCATTCCGTGTTTTTAGGAGTTTGTTGAACTGATTATAACTCAATAAATAATTTTTTGAAATTTGAGAAAGCTCCATATTTAATAAATTTCTTCGCACACTTGGGGAGCCTTTAATAATTTCAATATCATCTGGAGAAAAAATAATCACATTTAATAAACCAATATAATCTCCAACTTTAGAAATATTGGTTCCATTCATTTTTGTTTTTTTCCCAGTTTCACAATATTCAAATTCCAGTTTTCTAATCATTTGTTCAACTAGAATGGTGCCTTTTATTTTTGTAAGGTGCTTCTTATGCATAATTAAACTTGTCTCATTACTGCGATGCGTTTTTGTGAGTGACAAAACTTCTACTGCTTCCAAAAGATTCGTTTTTCCTGAAGCATTATCTCCGATAAAAATATTCATCGTTGGATTGAACTCAAGATCCAGTCGTTTATAATTTCGAAATTGAGTTAAATTTAAACACTTCACTATCATTTTTAATGCATTGTAACCCTATTTAAACATTTTTACCATTCCCCCAGTACTCCTATACACGTAAGTTTATTATATCACAATTAAGAATATAAAAAAGAAAAAAAGTATTTTTTTTTAGCGAATTTATTACAATTTTAATTAGATGAATTTTATCAATAATTTAGTTTGTCAGTTCCCTTTTCTTTCAAACTTTTCCACACCTATTGTGGAAAAAATGAAATCTCTATTTTTCTCTTATTCTAACACCTCTTTATTTATCCACAAAATATTTCATCGATATGAAAAATGAGAAAATCTAATCTTTTTTCTCATTTGGTCCTGATTTTCTTTTACGATTCGTTATAATCGAATCCAGTCGACTTGCTCTTAGGACTTGATTTTGAAAAGAGCGAAAAGAAACATCAAAAGTTAACGTTTTCCCATTTAAAAACTCCACTCGCGTTTTTTTTCCACAAGGTGCATAACTTTTTACCTTATTAAGCGCTATCCAACTACAATGAATATCATCTTTATTTCCTGTTGGAAAAAAAATCATATTTTGACTGTCCTCAATAACAATTGGAACTTTATAGCGACTGTTTAAAATCAAAATTGAACCATCTCTACGTCCTTTATAACTACTTCCAAAATAATTACATCCATAATCAATAATACGAGATGGATTTTGTTCAATTTCATAAGTCTCGTTTTCCTCTAATATTTTGGAACCCGATTGATTATTTGCATAAATAGCATAAGTTCCATCATTAATTTCATAAGCCGATATTTTCATTTAAATTCCCCCTTTTGAAAAGCCTTTTTCGCTTTTCTTCATTGTCAGCTTACTATATCTTACTGTCGAAAAAGGGCGTTTTTTAGACTTTTCCACAAAAAAAGTGAAAAAAAATGTCATTTCTTTTCACATAATTCACTTTTTTAATATGTTCTAATAGGAAGAACTAATTGTGTTAAACTTTCATTTTCTTTTGTTTTTAAAACGATAGGTTTTATTTCTCCTACGAAATATAAATCAATATTTTCAGTTCCAAAAGATCGAAGGGCATCCATCATATATTTTGCACTGAATGATATTTTAATATCCATTTCTTTATCTTTTTCAATAACCATCTTTTCTTCTACTTTACCAATTTCTAATGAAGAAGACTTTAATTTTAAAAGATTACCTTCTGTCTCAAGAGTGACAATATTTTTATCTTTATCACTTGTTAGAATACTTGCTCTATCAATTACATCATAAAAATCTTGGAGCTTTAATTTGATAATCATTTCCCTCGTATTTGGCAATAAATTGGTTGTATTTGGATAAGTTCCATTAATTAATCGAGATTGAAATAATAAGTTTTCATGTTTAAATAAAATTTTATTATTAAATATATGTAATTCTACGATTCCCTCATCACTTGTTAAAATCTTTGTAAATTCCAAAATATTTCTACTAGGAATAACAATATTATAACTTTCTTCAGCTGGTTGTTCGAGCGTAATTAATTTTCTTGCTAAACGATATGAATCTGTTGCACTACACTCCATAACATTTCCTGAAATTTTAAAGTTAATTCCTGTAAATACAGGTTTTGTCTCATCTACAGAAGTTGCAAAAGCAGTTTCTGATACAAGCTTCTTTAACTCTTCAATTGGAAGTTTAATATAATTTTTACTTTCATTTAACTCAATGTTTGGATATTCACTTTCACTAATTCCATTTAAATTAAATTCAATATTTTCTGTGTAAATAAGTATTTTTAACTCATCAATGACTTCAATATTAATATATTTATCAGGAATTTTTCTAACAATATCTAAAATATATTTTCCTTGAATTAAAATACTTCCCTCTTCTTTTACATCGATATCTTCACTATTGTCACAAGCGATAAATGTTTGAATAGTAATATCGTTATCACTTGCAGTTAATATTAATTTCTTTTTTGTAAGTTCAAAACGAACACCTGCTAAAACTGGTATTAAGTTTTTTGTGGATATTGCTTTAGAGACTTTATTTAAAGCATCCTGTAATAATTCTTTTTTGATTGTTAATTTCATTATATATTCCTTCTTTCTTATATATATATTATTATTATTACCTGTGGAAACTGTGGAAAACTCACTTTTTCCCTTTATTTATCTATTGTATCACGTTTTTTTGCCTGTGGAAAACTTTGTGGAAAACTTTATTTTTTCCACAACCCCTACCCGATATCCTTTTTTAATTTGTCAATAATATTCGCTAAATCTTGGTTTACTTTCATCTCATTTTCGATTTTTTCCACCGAATGCATGACTGTGGAATGATCTTTTCCACCAAATTCTGTTCCTATTTTAGGAAAAGACTCGGATGTTGCTACTCTACAAAGATACATTGCAACTTGTCTTGGAAAAGCGATATTTGCACTTCTTTTCTTGGATCGAATATCTTCGACATTGATTTGAAAGAATTCTGCGACAATTTTTTGAATTCTTGCGATGTCATTTTTTTCACTAACTCCTTTATTAATAAAGTCTTTTAAAGCATCAATTGCAAGATCTAATGTAATGGATGCACCTCCCATAATTGTTGAATAAGCAACTAATCTTGTAATTGAGCCTTCAAGTTGTCTTACATCACTTCCAATATTAGAAGCAATGTATTCAATAACATCCTCGGGAATATCTTGTTCAAAATTACCCGCTAGAATTTTTTTGCGCAGTATTTCTGTTCGTAAAGAAAAGTCTGGAGGAAAAATATTCACAGTTAATCCCCAACAAAATCGTGTTCTAAGGCGCTCTTCTAAAAGTTTTAAGTCATCTGGAGAACGATCAGAAGAGATGATGATTTGCTTACTATCATCATATAAAGTATTAAAGGTGTGGAAAAATTCTTGTTGAGTTTGAGTGGCTCCTCCTAAAAACTGAATATCATCAATGATTAAAACGTCTATATTTCGATATTTATTTTTAAAAAAATCAACATAATTATAATTGGTACCACGTTCATCTTTTTTATTAATGTTGATAAAATCATTGATGAATTGATCGCTTGTAACATAGAGTACTTTCCGATTACTATTGTTGGTAATATAATTTCCAATTGCGTGCATTAAGTGTGTTTTACCTAACCCACTATTGCCGTAAAGAAATAAAGGATTGTACATTTTTCCAGGGTTTTCCGCAACAGAAAGTGCTGCAGCTTGTGCAAACTTATTACTATTTCCTACAACAAAATTGTCAAAAGTATAGTTACTATTGAGATTTGATTTTTCTAAAAAAGTACTGGGGACCCCCACCTCTTCTTCTTGAATCGATACTTGAGTGGATGTTTGTTCTTTGTTCACATTTATTTCATCTTCTAAGAGAAACTCTAAATCAAAATTGGTTCCAGTTACTTGGTTTAGAGCCTCTTTAATAATGTCATAATAATTGTTACTTAACTGTTTTTTATGAATTGCCATCGGGACTTGAAATGTAGCAATTCCATCCTTTAATTCAATTAATTTTACTTCATCAAACCATGTACTAAAAGAAAGAGATGATAGTTCTTCTTCTATAATTTTGAGTGCATTTTGAAATAAAATATTTACATTCGTTCCAACCATCTCCCCTCAAAATAAATAATTCACCATTATAATAGACTAAAATTGTGGAAAAAGGAACTCTAAAATACGAAAAAAAAGTTTTCCACAATTTATCCACAGAGTTTTCCACAGCTTAAATGTCGATAAAATAAAGAAAAAATTGAGTTTTCCACAATTTCCACATTTTTGTTTTCCACATGTGGATAAAAGTTTTCCACAGCCTGTGGATATTGTGGAAAACTTTTAAAATAGAATTGACAAGATGTGGAAAAGTCCTTTATAATAATGGAGATTTATGTTTGGAGGTGTAATAGATGAAAAGAACTTTTCAACCGAATAAAAGAAAAAGAGCAAAGAAACATGGATTTTTTGCACGTATTGAAACAAAAGTAATGAATAAGCGTCGTCAAAAAGGACGAAAGGTATTATGTAAGTAATCCACTGGTTTTGCAGTGGTTTTTTTACTGTTAGGAAGTGAATCGTTAAAATGAAAAAAAGTGAAATCATTAAAAAAAGTAAAGAATTCGATAGAATGATTGCAACTTGTCCACTTAAAAAAAATAAATATTTTTTAATTTTTTATGAAAAGAGTCCAGATAAAAATACTTTATTTGGAATAGCAGTTCCGAAAAAATGTGGAAAAGCGCATCTTCGCAATTATTTAAAGCGCAGAACAAAAGAGATTCTCTCCTTTTATAAAAAGAACTATCCAAATTCTTATAATTGTATTATAATTATAAGAAAAGGTTGTATTGAACTTCCATATTTAGAGATGCAAAAACATTTAATTGAGTTGTTAATGCAAATAGAAAAGGAGAAATAGGATGAGACAGAAAAAAGGTTTAAAATTAATTCTATTATTGATGATGTTATTTTTCGTAACAGGATGTACAACAACATTGGTAGATAAAGATAAAAAGGCTGTAAAAAATCCTGAAACGGGTCAATCACTTACAGAAAATATTTTATGTAAACCAACATCGAAAACAACCATAAAAGCTTATGAAAAAAATGGCGTTAAAGTTGATAAATTACCTGATTGTGAAGATTTTAAAATAACATCAGGTAAATATGAAGGACTTTGGACGACCTTTTTAATAAAACCTCTTGCTTTTGTCATTTTGTGGATTGGGAAGTATCTTGGAAGTTTTGCTCTTGCGGTGATTGCAGTGAGTTTAGCAATTCGTTTGATTGCGTATCCTGTTACCAAAAAAACAGCCATTCAATCCGAATTATTGAAGAAAGCAAATCCAGAGCTTGAAAGATTAAAAAAGAAGTATGAAGGAAAAACAGACCAAGAATCGATGATGAAACAAAGTCAAGAAATGTTGATGATTTATAAAAAATATAATATCAGTCCAATGAGTGGATGCTTATTTTCCTTTTTACAGTTGCCACTCTTCATCGCTTTCTTTGAAGCCATTAATCGAGTTCCAGCCATATTTGAAGATAATTTTTTAGGTCTACAACTTGGAACAACACCTATGGTTGGTTTTGCTTCGAATACAGTAGTTTGTTATGTTTTATTGGCAATTTTAATAGGTTTATCTACTTACTTTTCATTTAAATTAAATGCAACTGCTAATATGGATCCATCTATGAAAATGATGCCTTATACAATGACAGGAATTATTTTTATCACAGGATTATTTATGCCATCAGCACTTGGAATTTATTGGGTAACAAGTAATTTATTTACAATCGTACAAAATATATTGGTGAAAAGGAGTAAGGAATTTAATGGAAAAGCATAGATTTGTTGGGAAAAGTAAGGAAGATGCAATCCTGCAAGCAAAAATCGCCTTACAAGAATCTTCAGAAAATTTAATTATTCATGAAATAGGGGAACAAAAGGGATTATTTGGAAAAAAAGTTGAAATTGAAGTCATTGAAAAAAGAGAGATTAAACCATATATAAGGGAATTGTTAGCATCTCTTTTAAAAGACTTAGGATTTCATGCAAAAATTGAGATGCGATCTTCTTCTCTTACACCTGTTTATACAATCTATTCTGACCATGATGCCTTACTAATAGGAAAAAATGGAAAAAATTTAAATGCATTGGTAACCATTCTTAATCAAATGGTAAAAAATGAAATAGGTGAGAATTATAAATTCATTTTAGACGTGAGTGATTATAAAGAAAGAAAAGAAAAAAATATTGAAAATTTAGCAAAACGCTTAGCACGAGAAGTAAAAGAAAGTCAAGTTGAAGTGAAGATGGATTCAATGAATTCATATGAAAGAAGACTTGTGCATAATGTACTTTCTAACTATAAGTATGTTTATACAGAAAGCGTTGGAGAAGAACCCAATCGTGCTGTTGTGATTAAGCCAAGACAAAAGAGTGAATAACTCTTTTTCAATTGTGGAAAAATGTGCTATAATAGGTGACTGAAATCAGTGAGAAAAAAAAGTGGGTGAAAAAATGGATGACACAATTTGCGCAATTGCAACCAAATTAGGTGTTGGGGCAATTTCGATTATTCGAGTGAGTGGACCATTAGCAATTTCTAAAGTGAATCAAATATTTGAAGGATGCAACTTGGAACAAGAAAAAAGCCATACCATTCATTATGGATTTATTAAAGATAAGAATGAAATTCTTGATGAAGTATTAGTGAGTATCATGAAATCTCCTAAGACATTTACAAGAGAAGATGTTGTTGAAATTAATTGTCATGGTGGAATTCTTCCAACAAAACGTGTACTTGAACTTTTGCTTCAAAATGGAATCCGTTTAGCACAACCAGGTGAATTTACCAAAAGAGCTTTTTTAAATGGACGAATTGATTTAACACAAGCAGAAGCTATTATGGAATTAATTGAAAGTAAAAATGAAGTTGCTCGGAAAGTATCTATCTCATCATTAAGAGGGAGTACTTCTAAATTAATTAATGAATTTCGTGAAAAATTAAAAATGATTATAGCCTCAATTGAAGTCAATATTGATTATCCAGAATACCAAGATATTGAAGAAATGACAGAGGAAAATTTGAAAAAGCTTTTAATCAAATTAGAGAAGCATTTAGAAAAAATTATTGAGAATTCTAAAAATTGTCAACTTGTCAAAAATGGGATTCAAACAGCAATTATAGGACGTCCAAATGTTGGAAAAAGTAGTATTTTAAACCATTTATTGGAAGAAGAGAAGGCAATTGTAACATCCGTTGAAGGAACGACAAGAGATATAGTCGAAGGGGAAGTTACAATGGATCAGCTTACCCTTAAAATAATGGATACAGCGGGAATTAGACAAACAGAAGATGTTGTGGAAAAAATTGGAGTAGAGAAAAGTATTCAATTGCTACAAGATGCAACTTTAATTCTTTACGTAATGGATTGTTCTAAAGAATTGGATGAAGAAGATAAAACCATTTTAAATAATTTAGTAGATTCTAAGACAATTATTGTTTTAAATAAATCCGATCAAAATCAAGTCATTCAAAAAGAAATGCTTCCATTTTCGCATATTGTTTATACGACTACTTTAGAAGAGGGTGGTCTCAATTCATTAAAAGATGAAATTATAAAAATGTTTGAACAAGGGGAAATGGATGAAGATGATACTCAACTATTACTAAATGCACGCCAAGTAGGTTTGGCAGAAAAAGCAAAAGAACAATTAAATTCTGTTTTTGAAGCATTAGAAAATGGAGTCGAGTTAGATTTAATTTCGATAGATTTAAAAGATATTTTAGATACATTAGGTATGATTACTGGACAGACATACCAAGATGAAATTTTAGACACACTTTTTGAAAATTTTTGTGTTGGAAAGTAGGTGAGAAATTTGGTTGATATTATTGTCGTTGGTGGCGGGCATGCAGGATGTGAGGCATCTCTTGCAGCAGCACGTCTTGGAATGAAGACACTTCTTGTAACAGGAAATTTAGAAAATATTGCAGATATGCCTTGTAATCCATCTATTGGAGGACCAGCGAAAGGAATTGTTGTAAGAGAAATAGATGCTTTAGGTGGTGAAATGGGGAAAAATACCGATAAAGCATCTTTACAAATGAAATTGTTAAATACAAAAAAAGGTCCTGCTGTTTGGGCACTTCGGGCACAAGCAGATAAAATAACATATCCAAAAGAAATGAGAAAAACTTTGGAACAAGAGAAAAATTTGGAACTAAAAACTTCTCTTGTCGAAGATTTGATTGTGGAAAACAGCCAAATTAAAGGGGTTATTTTAGAAAATAAAGAGCGTATTTTAGCACGTGCTGTAATATTAACAACAGGAACTTATTTAAAATCCTCTATTTTAGTTGGAAGTAAGAAAAAAAGTGAAGGACCTCATGGAGAAAGACCAAGTCTTTTCTTAAGTGATTGCTTAAAAAAATTAGGCTTTAATATATTAAGATTGAAAACTGGAACGCCTCCACGAATTAAAAGAGAAAGTATTCATTTTGATGAACTTACAAAAGAAGAAGGAAGTAAGGAGTTATTAACCTTTTCGTATGATAGTCATGATTCTACAGCATATCAGTTACAGGTTCCTTGTTATTTAACATATACAAACGAAAAGACACATAAAATTATTCTTGATAATTTAGAAAAATCAAGTATGTATGGTGGATATGTAGAAGGGATAGGACCACGATATTGTCCTTCAATTGAAGATAAAGTTGTTCGATTTCGTGATAAACAAAGACATCAATTGTTTTTAGAACCTGAAAGTATATATTATGATGACATTTATATTCAAGGTCTCTCAACAAGTATGCCCCAAGATATTCAAGAGCAAATTGTTCATAGTATTCAAGGACTTGAAGATGCTGAAATTTTAAAATATGCATATGCGATTGAATATGATGCGATTGATTCCAAACAACTTAAACCATCTCTTGAGACTAAATTGGTCGAAAACTTATTTACAGCAGGACAAATTAATGGTACTTCAGGTTATGAAGAAGCAGCAGGACAAGGATTGATAGCGGGTATTAATGCCAGTTTAAAGTTGCAAGGAAAAGATCCATTGATTTTAAAGCGCAATGAAGCTTATATAGGTGTTTTAATTGATGACTTAGTTACCAAAGGAGTGAAAGATCCTTATCGACTCTTAACATCTCGTGCTGAATATCGTCTTTTATTACGCGATGATAATGCCGATTTAAGACTTCGCCAATATGGATATGAAATTGGATTAATTGATGAACAACGTTATCAAAAATTTCTAAAGAAAAAAGAAGATATAAAGAATTTGATGGAGTATTTGCACGAAAAAAGAATGACTCCCCAAAAAGAAGTGAATGAATTTTTAAAAGAGATAGGAAGCAGTCCTCTTAATGCGGGTATTTCTTTTTACGAACTATTGAAACGACCAGAGTTTAAAATGGATTACTGTAAAAAATTTCTACCTCTTCCATATGAAGATTCAGTATTAAACGAAGTAGAAATTGAAATTAAATATGAAGGTTATATTCAAAAAGCCAATAACGATGCTGAAAAAATGATTGCTCTAGAAAAAATAAAAATACCAAAAAATATTCATTATCAAGAAATTTTAAATATTGCTTCAGAAGCCAAACAAAAATTAGAAGAAATAAAACCAGAAACGCTCGGACAAGCAAGTAGAATTAGTGGTGTAAATCCAAGTGATATAGCCATATTGTCTATTTATTTAAAGAAGGGGATAAAAAAACATGACTGAAAAAGAATTTGAAGAAGCTTTATATGCTTTAAATATTGAATTGTCCAAAGAGAAAAAAGAACAATTATCCTCTTTTTATCAATTTTTAATTGAAAAAAATAAAAATTTGAATTTAACAAGAATCACATCAAAAGAAGATGTTTATCTCAAACATTTCTATGATAGTTTAACACTTTCAAAGATAGTTAATTTTAATGAGATAGAAACACTTTGTGATGTTGGAAGTGGAGCAGGTTTTCCAGGAATTGTTTTAAAAATAGTTTATCCTCACTTAGAAGTCGTCTTACTAGATGCGCTTCAAAAAAGAGTAAACTACTTGAATGAATTAATAGATTACTTAAATTTGAAGAACATAAAAGCTATTCATGTGCGTAGTGAAGACTATCATGAGAAAAAATTTGATATCGTAACAGCACGAGCTGTTGCCTCTTTAGAGAAATTATTACCAACTTGTATGCCTCTTCTTAATGAGAAAGGAAAGTTTATTGCGATGAAAGCAAATGTAGATGAAGAGTTACAAAAATCACTTTCAATGATGAAGAAAAAGAAAATTCACTTGCAACAGAAAGTTTCCTTTCTTCTTCCAGTTGAAAAGAGTCAAAGAACGTTACTGGAATTTATAAAAAGATAGTTTCTTTTTCTAGAACAACTCAAAATAAGGAAAAGAACAAATTAAAACTTTTTATTTCCGATTTAAAAAAAGCATGTTATAATGTTATCATTAAGAAAATTATAAAAGAATAGAAGGATGTGTGGTTATGCCTCAGGAAAATGAAGTCGTACAATTACATTTAGATGATATTATTCCAAATCGGTTTCAACCAAGAGAAATATTTGATGAAAAAGCTTTGAAAGAGTTAGCTGTTTCTATTAAAGAACATGGTGTTATTCAACCAATTATTGTTCGAAATATTGGAAACAAATATGAAATCATTGCAGGAGAGCGACGCTATAAAGCAAGTGCGTTAGCAGGACTAACAAAAATTCCCGCTATTATACGAAATTTAGATGATAAAGAAACATCTAAAGTAGCTCTTCTTGAAAATTTACAAAGAAAAAACTTGAACCCAATAGAAGAAGCAAGAACATATCAAAAAATACTAGAGCTCGATCAAATGACACAAGAAGGTCTTGCTAAAACAATGGGAAAAAGTCAGGGAGCTATTGCGAATAAATTAAGACTTTTGACTTTACCTGAAGTGGTGCAAGATGCTGTATTAAAAGAACAAATTTCAGAAAGACATGCACGAAGTCTTTTAGGGTTATCTGATCCAGAAGAACAAAAGAAAATGCTCAAGAGAATTATGGATGAAAAAATGACGGTAAGAGAACTTGAAAAGACAATTAATCCTGATAAAGTTGCCCCTAAGGAAGAGAAAAATGGATTAGAAATTCCTCTTCAAAATACAATAGCTGCTCCTTCGATTCAAGAAGCGGTTTCATCATCAAAAGAAGATGGTGCAATTGACTATAGTACACCGCCTAAATTTATTAATTATGATTTAGATGAGGAAGATCCGGATGCAGATGCTGGAGTTAGTAATGCGATTATTCCTCCAGATATAAATGCTTTAAGACAAACGGCTCAAGATATTAATTTTGATAGCAAAAAACCAGCAGATTTAGATAATTTGTTACAAGTAAGTGGTCAAAATGAGAAAAGCGAAGGAAGTCAGCAATCTTTTAAATTCTTTAATATGAATCCAGAAGTAGAAAAACAAAGTCCTTCTTCAACGGCAACAACACCTCATACAATGACGGATGAGTATTTTAAAGTTCCTGATATTCAACCAGTTCCAGAAAAACCTAAGGAGCCATCATCACCAGATCCTTTCCAAATTCCGTTAATTCAAAATTCTGAAAATCAAACTGCATCTGTAGATCCTACAAATTTCATTCCAAAGAGTGAAAATTCATTACAATCTTCTATAGATAAAGTAAAAGCAAGTGTTATGGATCTTAAAGCAGCAGGCGTAAAAATAGAAATGGATGAAATGGATTTTGATAATAACTATCAGATTGTAATAAGAATTATGAAGGACTAAATATAAAGTAGAAGAAATCTACTTTTTTTATCGAGAGTCTAGAAAAAGAATAAAAACTTTGCTACAATAAATTATGATATGAAAAGAAACGGGTGAAGTAAAATGGGAAAAGTTATTTCATTAGTGAACCAAAAAGGTGGAGTTGGGAAAACTACAACCAGTATCAATCTTTCTGCAAGCTTGGCTATTCTTGGAAAAAAAGTCCTTTTAGTCGATTTAGATCCTCAAGGAAATACAACAACAGGAATAGGAATAAATAAAGGAGACATCTCCTTAAGCATTTATGACGTTTTAGTTGGAAAGTGTCAAATTAAAGAGGCAATGATTCATACAAAATATAAACAGCTTTATGTCATTCCTGCCACCATTAATTTAGCAGGGCTTGATATTGAGTTATTGGAAAAAAGTCAAAGTGAACCTGGATTTGCAAAGGGAGCACAGTTAAAAAATCATTTAAGCACAGTCAAAGATTTTTTTGATTTTATTATTATAGATTGTCCCCCATCATTAGGACTTATTACAACAAACGCTTTAACAGCAAGCAACTCAGTGATTATTCCTGTTCAATGTGAATTCTTTGCTTTAGAGGGAATTATGCAATTGTTAAATACAATCCGTCTTGCTCAAAAACAACTCAATCCAAGTTTAGATATTGAAGGCGTACTACTGACAATGCTAGATTCAAGAACGAATTTAGGATTTGAAGTTGTAGAAGATATTCGAAAGTTTTTTAAAGAAAAAGTTTATAATACCATCATACCCCGTTTGATTCGTTTAACAGAAGCTCCATCTCATGGAGAACCAATTATCGCATATGATCCTAAAAGTAGAGGCAGTGAAGCTTATATTAATTTAGCAAAGGAAGTGATTGATCGCAATGGAAACTAAAAGAAGAGCACTTGGAAAAGGCTTAGAAGAATTATTCCATAATGAACCAATTGATTATAACAATTTAGAAGAGAAAATTGTCAAAGAAACTCCAAAAAATGAGATTGTAGAGTTACCTCTTGCAGAATTACGTGCGAATCCTTATCAACCAAGGAAAACATTTGATGAAGCAAAACTAGAAGAACTTGCAATTTCTATCAAGGAACATGGTGTTTTACAGCCAATTATTGCGAAGAAAAGTATTAAAGGCTATGATATCGTTGCAGGAGAGCGAAGAGTTAAAGCCTCTCGTTTAGCAGGACTTACAACGATTCCAGCGATTATTAAAGATTTTACAGATGAAGCAATGATGGAAATTGCCATTCTTGAAAATTTACAACGTGAAAATTTATCCCCATTAGAAGAAGCCGTTGCTTATAAAAAACTACAAGATTCTCTTTCACTGACACAAGATATGCTAGCACATCGCCTTGGAAAAAGTAGAAGCTATATTACAAATATGATAGGACTTCTCAATCTTCCAGAAGAAGTCAAAGATTTTATTACAACAAATCAAATTTCAATGGGACATGCTCGTGTCTTGAGTAAATTAAGTGATAGAGAACAAATTAAACGACTTGCTGAAAAAATCGTTGATGAAGACTTGAGTGTTCGAGCATTAGAAGAATTAACAACAAAAGAGAAATATCCAAGAAGAAGAGAGATGAAACGAAAAGCAACAATTGATGGTGAATATACATATGTTGAGAACACTTTAGAAGAAAAACTTGGAACAAAAGTAAAAGTTAAAAACAACAAACTTGTTATTACTTTTACAAATAAAAATGACTTAAATCGTATCTTAGAAATTATGCAATTGAATAAGTAGGTGATTTTTTGAGTGCTTATGTCCAAACAGATTTATTTCAATATATTATATTACCAATTATCTATATTATTATAGGATATAGTTTTTATAAAACTTCGAAAACAATTTTAGATAAGTTATTTAAACATCCAAAAGTAAAAGGGAAAGATAAAAAAAGAATAGATACAATACGTGTTTTAATTGAAAACTTCTTAAAATATATTATCATGATAGTTGTTGTGTTAATTATTTTAAATACCTATCATGTTGATGTTCAATCCATTATTGCAGGTTTAGGAATTGGAGTTGCTGTTGTTGGTCTTGCTTTTCAAGATACATTAAAAGATATTTTATCAGGAATTGCAATTCTTTTAGAAAATCAATTTGAAATAGGTGATGATATTGAAGTTGGAGGATTTCGTGGAAAAGTTATTTTCATTGGATTAAAAACAACACGTATTAAAGATTTTAAGGGAGCCGTTAAAATTATTTCGAATCGAAATATTACAGAAGTTATTAATTATAGTTTAAATCCTGCTCTTGCATTAATTGAACTTCCGGTTCGTTATGAAAGTGATTTGGAGGCGTTAGAAAAAGTGCTCTCTAAAATTGCTAAAAATCTTGAAAAAACATATAAAGGCTTAAAAGGACCTATTGAAATACTTGGTGTTGATCGATTAGATGAGTCGAGTGTTGTTTATAGAATTACGGTTCTTACAGAAGCGGGACAACAATTTCAAACAGAACGAAATTTAAAACGAGATTATAAAATTGGATTAGAAAAAAATGGATTTAGTATTCCATATCCTCAAATGGAGGTACATTATGAACGAGAAAGTTTATAAAGTAAGTGATCATATCATTTTAAAAAAAGGACATCCTTGTGGAAGCAATGAATGGGAAGTGATAAGATTAGGAGCTGATATAAAAATAAAATGCTGTGGTTGTGGAAGAACTATTTTTGTTCCTAGAGTAGACTTGAATAAAAAAATTAAAAAAGTTTTATCGGAGGAAGTATCATGAAAGATAAAAGAAAATTGAAATTAAAAAAATTTTATTTTCATCCAATTACAGTATTTTTATTCTTAACAGTAATTGTTGTATTTTTAAGTGCTATTTTATCAGCATTTGAAATGCAAGGTACATATAACACGGTAAATGAGGTAACAAATGAATTGGAATCTGTTTTAATTTCCGTTGAGAATATGCTTAACTTTGATGGAATGAAATACATCTTTAGTAATGCCTTAAGAAATTTTATATCATTTGCACCTCTTGGAATGCTTCTTCTTGCATTAATTGGAATTTCTGTGGCAAAAGCTACAGGATTTATAGATGCCTTTGGAAATAGGCATTTCTTAAAGATGCGTAAGAGAAATTTGACTTTTGTTGTCCTATTTCTAGCAACGTTTTCATCTTTGATTAATGAAGTAGGTTATTCCTTTTTAATTCCACTTGCTGCTATTTTCTATATTATGAATAATCGAAATCCATTACTTGGAATTATCACAGCATTTTGTGGAGTTTCATTTGGATATGGTGTGAGTTTGTTCGTTGGAAGTATGGAAGTTGGATTAATTCCATATACTGAAAGCGCAGCACACTTAATTGATGAGACAGCTCATGTATCTTTGACATCTAATTTGTATATCATCATTGCATTTACAATTTTACTTTCTATAGTAGGAACATTTATTATAGAAAAATTTATTGCTCCTAAAATAGGTAAATATCGTGATAAAGATAATTTTGAAAGAACAGAAGAACTTCTATTGATGAATGAAGAAGAGTTGGAACAGACAAAAATTGCAGAAGAGAAAAAAGAAAAAAGAGGACTTCGTTTTGCTTATATTACAGGTATTATTATTGTCATTGCATTTATATATATGATAGTACCTGGTCTTCCTAATTCTGGAATGCTTCTTGATATGAGTGAAAATACTTATTTGAATCAATTGTTTGGAAGTAATAGTTACTTTCAAGATGGTTTTACTTATATGATGTGTTTATTTTTCTTAGGAATGGGACTTGCATACGGAGTTGGGGCTAAAACAATAAAGAATGATAAAGATATTATTAATGGATGTAAAAGTACTTTTGCAGATTTAGGAGAATTATTTATTCTAATTTTTGTGGCAAGTCAATTTATATCTATATTTAGAAATACAAATATTGGAACAATTATTACTTGTTGGTGTGCAAATGTAATACAAAATCTTTCTTTTTCTGGAATTCCATTATTAATATTAGTCATTGTAATGATTGGGGTATCCAATATATTTAGTACAACACCAACTCTAAAATGGAGTATTTTTGCACCTGTTGTTGTGCCAGCCTTGATGCAAGCAAACATATCTCCTGCTTTTTCACAGATGTTATTAAGAGCAGGGGACTCTATTACAAATGGAATAACACCATTACTTGCTGGATTTGTTATTTATATAGGTTATTTGAATATTTATAATCCAAAAAAGAATAAGCCAATTACAATTCATGAATCCATTCAATTTTTAGTACCATATTTTGCTTTTATTTCTCTTGCATGGATTTTACTCATTTTGGGTTGGATTTAATTGGGTTACCAATAGGACCTTCAGTTTATCCTACGTTATAGGATAAGCTTTTTTTTATTTTGATTGAATCCATTCTTAGAGAGTAGTACAATCCAATTATTTCCCGGGAAATAATTTTGTGACAAATAAAAAGATGTTTGTTATAATAATACTGTTTAAAAAAAAGAGGTGTTATTGTGAGTTTAAAAGCTGGAATTGTAGGACTACCAAATGTTGGAAAAAGTACATTATTTAATGCAATTACGAAGCAAACTATTTTAGCAGCGAATTATCCTTTTGCAACTATTGATCCGAATGTCGGTATTGTAATGGTACCTGATAAAAGATTAGAAAAATTAAACGAGATGTATCAACCTAAAAGACTCATCCCAACAAGTTATGAATTTACAGATATTGCAGGACTTGTCAAAGGAGCAAGTCAAGGTGAAGGTCTTGGAAATAAGTTTTTAGCACATATTAGAGAAACAGATGCTATTGTAGAAGTTGTACGCTGTTTTGATTCTTCAAAAATTATTCATGTCGAAGGAACAATTGATCCAATAAGAGATATTGAAACAATTAATTTAGAACTTGTTATTGCAGACTTAGAAATCATAGGAAATCGAATTGAACGTATCGCTAAAAAAGCAAGAACAACGAAAGATAAACAAGATTTATTAGAACTAGAGACTCTTGAAAAAGCCAAAAAAGCATTAGAACAAAATCAGCCGTTAAGACTTGTTCAATTTACTCCTTTAGAAAAAGAAGCATTAAAATCCTTCCAATTCTTAACATTAAAACCTATTATTTATCTTGCAAACATTGATGAAAGTGAATTAGGACTTCCTAAAAATCGTTATGTTTTACAAGTTGAAGAATATGCTCAAAAAGAACAGGCAAAAGTTGTATCTATTTGTTGCAAAGTTGAAGAAGAATTAAGTACTTTGGAAGAAGACGAGAAAAAGGAACTTTTAGAAATGTACAATATGGAAGAGAGTGGATTAAATGGATTAATTCGAGCAACGTATGATTTGTTAGGACTTGCAACATACTTTACTGTAGGAAAAGATGAAGTAAGAGCTTGGACATTTAAAGAAGGAATGAATGCAAAACAATGTGCTGGAATTATTCATACAGATTTTGAAAAGGGATTTATTAAAGCAGAAATTATGTCTTATGAAGATTTAATTACTTTGGGAAGTGAACTTAAAGTAAAAGAAAATGGAAAAGTTCGTCTTGAAGGAAAAGATTATTTAATGAAAGATGGAGATATTTGCTTATTTAGATTTAATGTATAGGGAAAAATGCGATAACTTGGACTTATTTCCTTGAATGAATTGTTAGATACTATACTTTATTTTATAAAAAGCCAAGAGAAGGAGTCCTTAATTTAGATTATAGGAATACTTCAAAAAAAATTTTAAAAGTGTAAAAATAATCCTAAAAATTCGCATCAAAAAACGAAAAAAAGAATAGACAACTAAATATTTGTTTGCTATACTATATGCGAGTATTAAAAGTACTCCTTGCTTACTTTGAAGTAAGCCTTATGTCCAGAAGGAGGTGAAAAAGATGAACAAATATGAAATAATGTTTATCGTAAAGCCTGATTTAGAGGAAGCTGAAATTAAAAAAACAGTGGATAATATGAAGAAGGTTTTAACAGATAATGGAGCAAAAGTTCTTGAAGAAAAGTCAATGGGACAAAAAGATTTAGCTTATGAAATGAATAAATATAAAACAGGTTTTTACTATTTGTTTATTGTAGAAAATGCTAAAGAAGCGACAAAAGAATTTTCTCGTGTTGCAAGAATTAATGAAAATATTATTCGTCATATAGTTATTCGAGTAGACGAATAAAAAAAAGGAGTTATCATGAATAAAGTATTTTTAATCGGAAGATTAACAAGGGACCCAGAGCTTCGATATACAGGAAGCAATACTGCAGTTGCAACATTTTCCATTGCAGTCAATCGACCATTTACAGGACAAAATGGAGAACGTCAAGCAGATTTTATTAATATAGTTGTTTGGAGAAGACAAGCAGAAACTGTAAAAAATTATTTAACTCAAGGTAGTCAAGTTGCAATTGATGGACGTTTACAATCTAGAAGTTATGATGGAAATGATGGAAAACGTCATTATGTTACTGAAGTCATTGCAGACAATATTGAGTTTGTTGGTGCTAAAAGATCATCAACAGATCAATCTAATTCTACCCCTGTGTCACAAGAGCCTGCACCAGTATTTTCTGATTTTCCACAAGAAGAACCATCTAGTACTGATGTCTCAGGAAATCCTTTTGCAGATTTTGGGTCTAGCATCGAAATTAATGATGACGAATTACCATTCTAAAAAGGAGGATATCAAATGGCAGAGTTTTATCGCAAGAAAAAGAAAGTTTGCTTAATGTGTACTGGAAAAACAGTTGATTATAAAGATGTTGAAACTTTAAAAAAATATATTAATGAAAAAGGAAAAATTCTTCCAAGACGTGTAACAGGTAACTGTGCTCGTCATCAAAGATATATTGCTGATCAAATTAAACGTGCACGTGCAATAGGTTTATTACCATATACAAAGTAGAAGTGATGATCACTTCTTTTCTTATGCCTTGAAAAGAGCATTTTTTGTAGTATAATTAAATTGGGGGATTGGCTAGGAGGAATTATGAGAATTATAGAACAAAGAAAACAACTTTCAAAAAAAATAAAAAAAGCGAAGACAATTTTTATAATGGCACATCAAGACTTAGATTTAGATGCTTTAGGAAGTTCTATAGGATTTTATTCTATTCTTGAAAAAATGGGAAAAAATTGTTATCTCATAATTGATGATAAAAGAAATGAATTAGGCGTTTCAAAAATATTAAAAGAATTAGATGGCTGTATTGGAATTATTAAAGGGGATGATGTTTGTAATCATCTTTATTCGAGAATTGGTCAAAATTTATTACTTATTTTAGATACGAATAAGAAAGAACTATTGCAAAATCAAAGTGTCTTAGATTATTTTGATGAAGAACACATGATTATTATTGATCATCATGATAAAGGTCCCACTTCGTTAACTGCTGGCTTAGAAATCATTGACCAAGAAGTTTCTAGTACATGTGAAATGGTTGCCAACTTAATGGAATGTTATCAAGTAAAAATAGATCCTTATTATAGTACTTTAGTATTATCAGGAATTGTACTAGATACGAATAATTTTACTTTAAAGACAACGGAGGAAACATATTATGCTGCTTATTTTTTAACGAATCAAGGTGCATCTCCTAAGAAAGTACAATACCTATTAAAGCAAGATATTAAAGAATATATGGAACGGCAACAATTAATATTGAATGTAGATATTAAAAACAAAACAATTGCAATTTCAAAAGGAAGTGCCTATACTATCTATAGAAGAGAAGACCTGGCTAAAATTGCAGATACATTGCTCTTTTTTAATGATATAGAAACGACTTTTGTCATTGGAAAAGTTGGAGAAAAAACGATTGGGATTAGTGCAAGAAGTAGTTCTGGTGTAAATGTAGGAGAAGTTCTTTCCAAATTAGGTGGTGGTGGAGATGAGCATGTTGCAGCAGCAAGAGTTGAAGACAGTACTATCGCTAAAGTAGAAAGTGAGCTCATAAAAATTCTAAAAGAAATAGAAGGAGAATAAATATGCAAGTTATTTTTATCAAAGATGTAAAAGGGCAAGGAAAAAAAGGAGAAATAAAAACAGTTAAAGATGGTTATGCAGAAAATTTTTTGATAAAAAAAGGCTATGCTGTTGTTGCGAATGATAAAAATAGGGCAGCATTAAAAAGTGAGCAACAAAGAAAAGAAAAAGAAGAACAAATGAAAAGAAGTGATTCATTAAAATTAAAAGAAAGCCTAGAAAAAGAAGTATTAGAGTTTCAAGTTAAAACAGGACAAGGTGATAAAGTTTTCGGAAGTGTTAGCGTAAAACAAATAAAAGAAGCTTTAGCAAAAAAAGGATATCATATTGAAAAAAATCAAATTGTGCCCATCTCTTCATTATCTAGTTTAGGATTTCATGATATAGAGATAGTTCTTTTTCAAGATGTAAAAGCAAAGGTAAAAGCACATTTAATAAAGTAGTAGGAGGATTGAATGGCATTACGAGAATTACCCCACAATTTAGAAGCAGAAGAAAGTGTGCTTGGAGCGTGTTTTTTATCAAAGGAAGCACTTACAACAGCTGTGGAAAATTTGAATGAAGATTCTTTTTTCGATGACAAAAATGCGAAAATATTTAGTGCCTTATCCAGTTTAGTGGAGCAAAAAATTCCTGTAGATTTGACTACTGTAACAAGTGAATTACAAAAGAAGAGTCTTTTACAGGAAGCAGGAGGGGTTCCTTATTTAACAGAAGTTGTCAATTTTGTTCCGACGAGTGCGAATGTACTTTACTACGTGAAAGAAGTTGAAGATAAGGCACTTTTAAGAAAGCTAATTGATACCGCTACTAATATTGCAACTTCGGGTTATAATATTGATGAAAATATTAACGAAACGCTGGATGAAGCCGAAAGAAAAATACTCTCCTTATCGAAAAATAGAAAAACCAGTGAATTTCGTTCTATCCAAGAAGTTCTTGTTAAAACTCAAAGTAATTTAGAGCGTCTTGCCGCATCCAAAGGAGAGATTACAGGTCTTCCAACAGGATGGTATGATTTAGATAAATTAACATCAGGACTTCATGAAAATGAACTCATTATTATTGCAGCCCGTCCTGCGATGGGAAAAACGGCATTTGCGCTCAATCTTGCGACCAATATTGCGATGAATACAGATAAAACGGTTGCTATATTTACGCTTGAGATGGGGGCTGAGCAAATTGCAAACCGAATCTTATCCTCTCTTGGACAAATTGAAGGCTATAAACTAAGAACGGGGACACTTCTTAATCAAGATTGGAAAAGAATTAGTGAAGCAATAGGTCAACTTGAAAATGCTTCTTTATATATTGACGATACTCCAGGAATTAGTATTGGAGAAATAAGAGCAAAATGTCGAAGATTATCAGCAAGTGATAAAGGACTAGGATTTGTTGTGATTGATTATTTACAGCTGATCTCTGGTGGTCGTAATTATGGAAGCAATAGACAACAAGAAGTCGCAGACATCTCAAGAAGTTTGAAAACACTTGCAATGGAACTGAATATTCCAATTGTTGCACTTGCACAGCTATCTCGTGCTGTTGAAGGAAGAGAAGATAAAAGACCGATGATGAGTGACTTACGTGAATCAGGCTCCATTGAACAAGATGCTGATATTGTTGGATTTCTCTATCGAGATGATTACTATAATAAAGAGGCACGACTCTCTGATAATACAAGTATTAGTGAATTAATTATTGGAAAACACAGAAATGGATCGAATGCAACAATTGAATTACTTTTTAAGAAAGATACGAGTACCTTTTTAAATTTAACAAAAGATAAAGAGGAGGAATAAAGTGAATACAAAAACAATGATACAAATAGCTTTATCTACAATGCTTTCAGTCGGATGCCTTTGTTTAGGATATGAAGCAAAGGTGCAAGAACCATTACAGGTTTATAGAGTATATTTAGAAGGAAAATCTTTAGGACTTATTCAATCTAAAAATGATTTGGAAAACTATATAGATAAAGAACAACAATCTTTAAAAGAGAAGTATAATGTTCAAAAAGTTTATGCTCCAACTGATTTAGATATTGAAAAAGAAATTACTTATAATGAACGCATTCAATCAACTCAAGAAATTTATCATAAAATTGAGAACATCACACCTTTTACAGTAAATGGTTATAGCATTACAATTAAAGGATTAGAAGAGAAAGATGAAGCTGGAAATGACATTATAACAAAAGATAAAACAATCTATGTGCTTGATAAAGAAATCTTTGAAAAAGCTGTTCAAAATACCATCGAATCCTTTGTAGAAAAAGAAAAATATGAAGATTATTTAAACAATACTCAAGAAGAAATTAAAGATGAGGGCAGTAAAATAGAAGATGTTTATATTGAAAATAAAATTACAATTCGCAAAGAAAATATTCCAGCAAATGAAATGATTTATCAAACAGTTGAAGATTTATCAAAATTTCTAATGTTTGGAACACTTGAGGAACAGAAAAAATATACTGTCCAAGTAGGAGATACGATTAGTGATATAGCCTATAATAATAAAATCTCAAATGAAGAGTTTCTTGTTGCCAATCCACAATTTCAAGATGAAAATAGTCTTTTATTTCCAGGACAAGAAGTGACTCTTGGAATATTACAACCACAATTTGATATTGTAGAAGTCGATCATGTTGTTGAGCTTAAAGAAGTAAAATATACAAGAGAAGTACGCTATGATAATAATTTGTTAATTGGTACAACGAATGTTATTCAACAAGGACAAAATGGACTTGCAAGAACGACGAGTAAAGTCAAAAAAGTCAATGGTGAAATTACATCATTCCTTACAGAACGATCATTAACAGAAACAATCACGCCAGCAGTTAATGAAATTATTGTTCAAGGTGGACGAGCAAATGCATATGCGGTATCAGGTTATTGGGCATGGCCTACTAAAACACCGTATACGATTACATCAGGACTTGGTTATCGTTGGGGAACTTATCATGATGCGATTGATATCGCAGGAACAGGACGTGGATCACCAATTTATGCTGCAAACAATGGTGTTGTAACAGAAGCAAGATATCGTTGGCCAGATGGAAACTATATTGTTATTAATCATAATAATGGCTATTACACAATTTATGGTCACTTAGATACTTTTTATGTAAAAGTCGGACAAATTGTCTCACAAGGACAAGTAATAGGTGGTATGGGATCAACTGGGTATGTAACAGGAGTTCATTTGCACTTCGGACTATGGAAAGGTGCTCCATACCACGGTGGTACGGTGTTAAATCCACTTTCACTTTATTAAAATGAAAATTCGTTCATTTTCATCTGGTTCTAAAGGAAATTGTTCTTATATTGAAGGAAATGATAAGAAAATATTAATTGATGCAGGAATTAGTTATCATCGAATTTTATCTTCATTAAAGAACCTTTCCTTAACCATTGATGATATCGATGCTTTATTTATTACACATACCCATAAAGATCATATTGCAGGTCTTGAAGTTTTAGCTAAACATGCCCCATTGAAAATTTATATTCAAGAAGGAATTTATAAAGAAGTAAAAAATATTCTTCCAAGAGAAAAAGTAGAGTTTATAACACCTCAAGTAACACTTGGAACCATGACAATTCAATCTTTTCCAACAAGTCATGATGCTCTATTTTCTTGTGGATTTTTAATAGAAGAAGATGAAAATAGTCTTGTCTATGTAACAGATACAGGTTATATTCCAAGAAAATATTTAAACCAATTAACCAATAAAACAGTTTATTTTTTCGAAACAAATCATGATGAGGAAATGTTAATGAATGGCTCATATCCTTATTACTTAAAGCAAAGAGTCTTAGGAGATAAGGGACATTTATCGAATCGACTTGCAGCGAGCTATTTAAAATTTTTAATAGGGGACAATACCAAGGAAATTATACTGGCTCACTTAAGTGAACATAACAATGATGAAGAACTTGCTGTGAAAACGGTCTTATCTGAAGTTGAAAAGACAAGATATCGTCCACATATCACAGTTGCAAAACAAAATGTAGAATCTATTTTAATCGAGGTTTAAATGAAATTAATTTGTGTTGGAAAACTAAAAGAAAAATATTTACAAGAGGCAGTAGCAGAATATCAAAAAAGAATTTCGCGTTATACAAAATTAGAAATCATTGAAATAGCGGATGCCTCTTTTAACGAAGTAGAAAAAAACAAAGAATATGAAGGCGAAAAAATTTTAAGTCATATCAAAGAAAAAGATTATGTTATTACACTAGAGATTTTAGGAACAGAACTCAACTCTGTTTCCTTTTCTCAAAACTTGGAGAAAAAAGAAGCACTAGGATCACTTGTTTTTGTAATCGGTGGTAGTGATGGTCTTTCAGAAAAAGTGAAATCAAGAAGCAATCAAGCTCTTTCTTTTTCAAAACTTACATTTCCACATCAATTGTTTCGAGTTCTTTTATTAGAACAAATTTATAGAAGTTATAAAATTCGAAACCATGAAACTTATCATAAGTAACGAAAAAAGACTTGTATAGTGGTAAAAATGTTATGTAAGATAAGAATTGTTTGTGTAGTCACTATTTTACATCTTATCTTGGGATTATATTCAAAAAAGTGCATTTATCCATCAAATTTTATTGGATATTCCAAAAAGATGAATTTGATATTTGATAATAAATATAAAAAAGAATTGGAAGTGTTTTAGATGATTGGAAATAGTTGGGATGAATATTTAAAAGATGAATATTTGAAGGAATATTTTGTAAAACTTCTTTCTTTTGTAAATGAAGAGTATAAAATAAATACAATTTATCCACCTAAAAATGAAATATTTAATGCTTTTCGTTATACGCCTTATGAAGATGTCAAAGTTGTTATTTTAGGACAAGATCCTTATCATGGAGAAGGGCAAGCTCAAGGACTTTCATTTTCAGTACGAGATACTGTCTTAAAGCCACCTTCTCTTCAAAATATTTTTAAAGAATTAGAAGAAGATTTAGGAATTCCTTTTCCCAAACATAATAGTTTAATTCCATGGACGAAACAAGGAGTTATGTTACTCAATAGTGTATTGACGGTTCAAAAAGATAGAGCAGCCTCCCATCGTGATAAGGGCTGGGAAACTTTTACGGATGCAGTTATTCGTATTTTAAATCAAAGAAAAGAGCCCATTGTCTTTATTTTATGGGGAAGCTATGCAAAAGCCAAAAAAAGTATTATTACAAATCCATCTCATCATATTATTGAATCTGCGCATCCATCTCCTTTTTCTGCCTATCATGGTTTTTTTGGAAGTCATCCATTTTCAAAAGCCAATGCATATTTAGAAAAAGATGGAAAAAAACCTATCGATTGGAGAATTGAATAGAATGTCAATTCTTTTTTTTCTTGGATGAAAATAAGAAAACTGGTTGAAAAAAAGAAGATTTATTCGTATAATGAAATTAAAATATGCTATATAAGCATAATGTGAGGTGGAAACATATAGTATGAAGATATTAAAAGTAAATATTCAAAGAAGTTATATCATGTTACTTGGAATTGTAACACTTCTGCTTCTTGGGACTTATTATAGTTATGCTCTTTTTACTGTTCGATCAGAAGAAAAGAAAGCCATTCAAATTGTAACGGGCTCCCTTTATTCTAAGTTGTCGGACAATTCAAATAAAATTGCAATGTATGCAAGTAGTAGAATTACTCCAAATTCAAAAAAAACTTTTTTAATCCAGCCGAATGAAGAAAAAACAGTTGAATTGAAAATAGAAAATATCAATAATCGTCCTGCAAAATTTAATTTGTATTATCAAGCATCTACCTTAAAAGATGTCGCAGTTGGTTATTTAGAAAATTCAGAAGTTCCTTTAAAAGAAGGATTTGTTATAGAAAAAGATAGTCAAAAAGACTTTAAAATTCGTATATATAATCAAGGAACAGAACCTGTTGAAATTTCTTTTGGAAGTGATGTAGGATTAGAAAACAAACCACTTAACTTTAGGGAAGACGCCTATGTAATAGAATCTTATCAACCAATAGATGGTCCTGCTATTAAAGAATTACTAGATAAAGCCAATAAAATAAGTCAGTATGAAGAAAACACTGAAAAAGAATTATATTCACTCAAAATGTCTTTACAAAACCAGGAAGACGAAAAAGAAGAAATAGTAGATTATCGTTATATAGGAAATCATCCCAATAATCATGTTCTCTTTCAAAATGAACAATATAGAATTGTTGGAATTTTTGAAACTAAAGATGAATATGGTACTTCTCAAAAAAGAATTAAATTAGTAAAAGAGAGTCCACTAAAAACATCACGTTATCAAGAAGAGGATAAAAATTCATATGATGAATCATTGATAAAAGCACTTTTAGAGGATGAGTTTTATAAAAATTTAGATGAAAATTCTAAAAATTTAATTGCTAAAGTGGAGTGGAATGTAGCTGATTTGAAAGATGGAACTGTTAGTAATTTGTATCAGCAAGAAAGAATAAAAGAAGGAAATTCAACGTATCTATATAATATTTCTTTATTATATCCAAGTGATTATCTATATAGTTATGCGCTTAATTTTAATCAAAACTGTTTTAAGGAAAATAAATTATGTAATAATGGATGGTTAGAAGAAATGATCCAAGGAAGTAGTTTTCTTCTATCCTATAATACTAAAGCAAATAATGAATATACAGCTGTTTCAATCACTTTTAACAAAAACTTAGATTTTTTAAGTTCTCTTCTTGAAGAAAGAGAAGTTTATCCAAGTTTTTATTTGAAAAGCAATGTAAAAGTAACAGGAGATGGAACAGAAGAGAGTCCATATCAATTCTCAATATAAGCACGTAAAAGTGCTTTTTGTATGGGAAAATTTTCTCGTCTTTTAAAGATTTCAAAAGTTTTATTTGACAAATTGATAGAATTTTGATATGTTAATTTCGACACAAGCGAGATGTGTTTTTATTTTGAAAAAGGAAGATGAAAAATGGCCCAAGTAGAAAAAAATGAGAATTTTAAAGAGTTAGAAACAAAAGAACAACCTAAAAAAGAAAAAGAAAAGTCTAAGGATACGAGTAAAAGTTCTTTAAAACCATCGAATACGAAAAAAAGTTTTAAAGAGAAAACTTATGGTTTTGCTCATGGTGTAAAAACGGAGGCAAAAAGAATTCATTGGCCTACTAAAAAAGAGATGATTAAATATTCGATTGCAACTGTTGTGTTTATATTATTCTTTGCGCTATTCTTTTATATTTTAGATCTCATTTTTGCCCTTATTCACTCACTTATTAAATAGGAGGAAATCATATGGATAAACAGTGGTATGTAGTTAATACTTATTCAGGTCATGAAAATAAAGTCAAAGAAAAATTGCAAATGCGTGCAGAATCAATGGGAATGCAAGACTATATTTTTCGAGTTGTTGTTCCAGAACAAGAAGAAGTAGAAGTTAAAGATGGAGTAACGAAGAAAAAGTTAAAGAAAATGTTTCCTGGATACATTTTGGTTGAGATGATTATGACAGATGAAGCTTGGTATGTTGTAAGAAATACTCCAGGTGTTACAGGATTTATTGGATCTAGTGGAAAAGGTGCGAAGCCAACGCCTTTGCAACCTTATGAAGTAGATAAAGTACTTGGAAATATGGGAATTAGTCGAATTGACCTTGATGAAGATTTAAAAGAAGGTGCCAAGGTCAAAATCATCGCAGGACCTTTTCAAGGAATGTTTGGAACAGTTGATAGTATTGATCTTCCAAATCAAAAGATTATGCTTCTCGTTGATTTATTTGGACAAGAGACCAGTGTAGAAGTCGAGTTAAGTCAAATTGAAAAAGCATAAAGTGTTGCAAGAAGAAAAAAATTATGTTATTATTGAGTGGCTATATTGATTAAATATAGATTAAGTGGGAAGCATTCGCTTATTTTGCGGACAAAAAGCTGTTTGTACCACTCACGAAGAATTAAAGAAAGGATGTGTTTTTCGTGGCAAAAGAAGTTGTAAAAAAAATAAAATTACAAATTGAAGCTGGAAAAGCAACACCAGCACCACCAGTTGGAACTGTACTTGGACCTGCAGGAATTAATTTACAAGAGTTTTGTACTAAATATAATGATGCAACTCGAGATAAAATGGGTGATGTTTTACCAGTTGAAATTTCAATTTATGATGATAGAAGTTTTGATTTTGTAATAAAAACTCCACCAGTAAGCTTTTTATTAAAAAAGTATGCAAAATTAAAGAAAGGATCTGTTAAGGGAGCACATGAAATTGTTGCAACACTTAAACAAGATCAAGTTCGTGAAATTGCAGAAATTAAACTTCCAGATTTAAATTGCTATACGATTGAAGAAGCAATGAAAATTGTTGAAGGAACTGCACGAAACATGGGTATTGCTGTTGAAGGAGTTAACGATCAAGAACTTGAAGAAGAAGCAGAGGAAGCAGCACAAGAAGAAGCCCGTGAAGCGAAAGAAGCTTTGAAAGAAGAAGCTCAAAAAGAAGAATAATACATATAGGGTAACCTATGTGGGAGGAAAATGAAATAAGTCCGCACAACAACACGAAAAGACTTGATAAAAACCACATAAGGAGGAAAGAAAATGAAAAAGAGAAGTAAAAAATATCAAGAAGCTTTTTCTAAAGTAGAAAAAAATAAAGTTTATACTAAAGAAGAAGCCGTTAAACTTGTCAAAGAAACATCCATCACTTCTTTCGATTCTTCTATTGAAGTTGCAATGCGTCTTAATTTAGATACAAAAAAAGCAGATCAACAATTAAGAGGAGCCATTGTACTTCCAAAAGGAACAGGAAAAGAAGTAAAAGTGTTAGTCATTGCGAAAGGCGATCAAGCAAAATTAGCGAAAGAAGCAGGAGCAGATTTCGTTGGAGATACTGATTTATTAGAAAAAATCGAAAAAGAAAATTGGTTTGATTTTGATACGATGATTGCAACACCTGAGATGATGCCTCTTCTTGGACGTTTAGGACGAGTACTTGGACCTAAAGGCTTAATGCCAAACCCAAAAACTGGAACGGTTACAATGGATGTAGCAAAAGCAGTTTCTGATGCAAAAGCAGGACGTGTTGAATATCGTACAGATAGTTTTGGAAATATTCATGGAATCATTGGAAAATCTAGTTTTTCTGAAGAAGATTTAATTGAGAACTTAAATGCCTTTGTTGCACAAATATTAAAAATTAAACCTTCAACAGTAAAAGGTGATTATGTGAAAAACATTTCAATCTCATCTACAATGGGACCTGGTATTAAAATTCAAATAAATGCATTTGACAAATAAGAAAAAAGTGCATATAATAACAAATGATTTGAGTGCCATAGACAGTAGGTAAAAAAGTAAATCCTACCGAGGACTTTCGTTTTAGCAAACTTTGTTAAAAAAGTTCTTGGTGATTTCTAAGAACTTTTTTAAGTCTCATATTCATTCAAATAAAGGAGGTGTTTTTGTGGCAAGTGCAAAAATTTTAGCAGAAAAGCAAAGCGTAATTGATGAGATTAAAACACGAGTTGAAGAAAGCAATAGCGTCGTTTTATTTGATTATCGTGGAATAACAGATAGTGAAGCCAAAGAATTAAGACATGCATTAAAAGATGTGGATGCTGACTACAAAGTTTATAAAAATACTTTAATGGCTCGTGCATTTAATGATTTGCAGATAGATATGGGAGATGCTTTAACAGGACCAAGTGCCTTTGCTTATAGTAAAGATCAAATTGCTCCAATTAAAGTACTTTCTAATTTTGCAAAAGATCATCCAGCTCTTACATTAAAAGTTGGAATTGTAGATAAAGAGATTGCAGATGAAGCAAAATTAAAAGAATATGCAACAATTCCATCAAGAGATGGCTTACTAACAATGTTAGCAGGTGGTATGATTGGACTTGTACGCGATTTATCTATTTGTTTAGATTTATATGCTGAGCAAAAAAATGAAAATGAGTAATCATTTAGCTAAAAATAAGATAGAGGAGGAATAAAAAATGGCTAAATTAAATAAAGATGATTTTATCAGTTCTTTAAAAGAAATGAATCTTTTAGAAATTAAAGAATTAGTAGATGCAATGAAGGAAGAGTTTGGAGTGGATCCAAGTGCTGTAGCAGTTGCAGCTCCAGTTCAAGGTGCAGCTGAAGATGATACACCAAAGACAGTTTCAATTTCTATTACAGATGCTGGAGCTGCTAAGGTTGCTGTTATCAAAGTTGTTCGTGAAATTACTGGTTTAGGATTAAAAGAATCTAAGGACTTAGTAGATAATGCTGGAACTCCAATTAAAGAAAATATTTCTATGGAAGAAGCAAATCAAATTAAAGCTCAACTTGAAGAAGCTGGCGCAACAGTTGAAATTAAGTAAGACAAAATACAATAAATATTCACGGGAAACTGTGGATATTTTCATTTTACATAAATTTGTATAATCTATATAAAATCAATAAAATTTTGTTGACGATTAGTTAATTTTGTTGTATTATACAAATACGAAAGGAGATAACTCTATCATTCAGATTTAGTTATCTCTTTTTCCTTTTTATGGAGTGATTAAATGAGTCAATATTTTGAAAATGATTCAAATCTAAAGAGTGAAATTCAAAAAACAAAAGCGGAAGTGTTAGGAAAGTCATTTATATTGTTTACAGATAATGGTGTTTTTGCGAAAAAAGGACTTGATTTTGGGAGCAAGTTATTGCTAGAAAGCCTAGAACAAGAAGATTTAAAGTCGCCTTTTTTAGATGTTGGTTGTGGATCTGGCATCTTGGGAATTGCAGTTAACAAAATATATCAATTAACGGGTGATTTACTGGATGTTAATTTAAGAGCTTTACATCTTGCAAAAAGAAATTGTAAAGAAAATGACTGTCAGGGTTTAGAAATATTTGAGAGTAATTGTTATCAAAATGTATCTAGAAAATATCCACTTATTTTAACGAATCCACCTATTCGAGCGGGAAAAAAAGTTGTTTATGAAATTTTAACAAAAGCAAAAGAATATTTAGAATTGGATGGAACACTTTATTTTGTTATTCGCAAAGAACAGGGAGCAAAATCGGTAATTTCCGACATGAAAAAAATATATAATGTCACTATCATAGAAAGAAAAAAAGGCTTTTTTATAGTGAAATGTAAAATTTAAATTGACTTGTTGATACTTTTATGTTAATAATATAAATTGGCAACGTATTATTTTTAGAAATATTAAGAAGCGAAAATTTATGTATAGGGGTGAATTTTGTGGCATATAAAATCGTAGATTGTGGAGCTCATCGACAAAGAAGAAATTTTTCAAAAATTAAAAATACGTATGAACTAAAAGACTTATTAGAGATTCAAAAAAAGTCTTATGACTGGTTCATTACAACTGGAATTAAGGAAGTATTTGAAGACTTATTTCCTGTAGAAAATTTTTCTGGAACACTTTCCTTAGAATTTGGAGATTATCATTTTGATGAACCAAGATATTCTATTAAAGAAAGCAAGGATAGGGAAACAACTTTTTCAGCACCTTTAAAAGTAGAAGTGCGTCTTTTTAATCGTGAAACAGGAGAGGTTAAAGAACAAGAGATTTTCATGGGTGATATGCCGATTATGACAGATAGTGGAACCTTTGTTATTAATGGTGCAGAACGTGTTATTGTCTCACAACTTGTTCGTTCTCCAAGTGTTTATTTTAATCATGAAATTGATAAAAATGGTCGTGAATTGATTACTTCTCAAATTATACCAACTCGAGGAACTTGGCTTGAATATGAAACAGATGCAAGAGATGTGATGTATGTTCGAATTGATCGAACAAGAAAAGTAGCACTCACAACACTACTTCGTGCTTTTGGACTTTCAAGTGATGATGACATTAAAAAAGTTTTTGGCGTTGATGATTATTTAGAAAATACTATTGCAAAAGATAGTACAAAGAATACAGATGAGGCTTTAATCGAAATTTATGAAAAATTGCGACCAGGTGAGCCTGCGACATTAGATTCATCAAAGAACCAAATTATTACAAGATTTTTTGATGAATTTCGTTATGATTTAGCACGCGTTGGACGTTATAAGTTTAATCGTAAACTAAATGTTTGTGATCGATTATTGAATCAAACTTTAGCAGAAGATATTAAAGTAGATGATGAAATGATTGCAGAAAAAGGAACGGTTGTTACTAAAGATTTATTAGAAAAATTACGCGTCGTATTTAGTAATGGTTATGGAATGAAAGAACTTCCTATTAATGAAGAGTTAGATACTTATAATCGTGTTCAACAAGTGATGATTCAAGATCCTAAAGATAAGAAAAAGAAGATTGCAGTAATTGGAAATGATCCAACAATCGACGTAAAAAGATTAACGATCAGTGATGTTTATGCTTCTGTTTCTTACTACTTAAATTTACTCCATGGTGTTGGAAATTTTGATGAAATCGATCACTTAGGAAATAGACGAATTCGTCAAGTAGGAGAACTTTTACAAAATCAATTCCGTATTGGTGTCTCAAGAATGGAACGTGTTATTCGTGAGAGAATGACAACTCAAGAGATGGAAGAAGTTACGCCAAAAACATTAATTAATATTCGACCTGTTACTGCTGCTATGAAAGAATTTTTTGGAAGCAGTCAGCTATCACAGTTTATGGATCAAACGAACCCTATTGCTGAGCTTACAAATAAAAGACGTTTATCTGCATTAGGACCAGGAGGACTTTCAAGGGATCGTGCTGGAGTTGAAGTTCGTGATGTTAATACATCTCATTATGGTCGTATTTGTCCGATTGAATCTCCAGAAGGACCTAATATTGGATTGATTACATCCCTTGCAAGTTATGCAAAAATTGATGAATATGGATTTATCATGACTCCATATCGTAAAGTAGTTGATTCTAAAATTACAGATGAAGTAGAGTATTTAACTGCAGATGAAGAACTGGATTTTATCATTTCACAGTCTACTGTAGACACAGATGATGATAATAAAATTACTCAAGATCTTGTTAATGCAAGATTCCGTGGTGAGAATATTCTTGCAAAACCAGAACAAGTTGATTATATTGACGTAAGTCCACAACAAGTTGTATCTATTACAACAAGTTGTATTCCATTCCTTGAGCATGATGATGCAACTCGTGCCCTAATGGGAGCCAACATGCAGCGTCAAGCCATGCCACTTTTAAAAACAGAAGCACCATTTGTTGGAACCGGTGTTGAATTTATTGCAGCAAAAGATTCTGGTGTTGAAATTGTTGCTAAAGCAGATGGTATTGTAGAATATGTTGATGCTAAAAAGATAATTGTAAAAAATAAAGGTGGAAAAGATACATATTATCTTGCCAATTTTGAATTAGCAAACTCAGGTATTTGTAATCATCAAAGACCAATTGTTAAAGTGGGAGACAAAGTTGTTGCAAATGAAACTATTTTGGCAGATGGAAATAGTACAGATAAAGGAGAACTAGCTCTTGGTAAAAATGTTGTCGTCGCTTTCATGACATTTGATGGATATAACTACGAAGATGCTGTCATTTTAAATGAAAACTTAGTTAAAGATGATAAATATACATCTCTTCATTTGGAAGATTATGAAATGCAATGTCGTGAGACAAAACTTGGACCAGAAGAAATTACAAGAGATATTCCAAATGTTAGCGAAGAAGCTCGTAAAAACTTGGATGAAAATGGTATTGTAACCATTGGAACAGAGGTAAAAGAAGGAGACATTTTAGTTGGTAAAGTAACACCAAAAGGAATGGCAGAACTCACATCAGAAGAGAAACTTCTTCATGCTATCTTTGGAGAAAAAACACGTGAAGTTCGTGATACATCTTTAAGAGTTCCACATGGTGGAGATGGAATTGTTCACGATATTAAAATCTATTCAAGAAAAGACAATGATGAGCTTCCAGCAGGTGTATCTAAAGTCATTCGTGTCTATATTATTCAAAAAAGAAAAATTCAAGTTGGAGATAAAATGTCTGGACGTCATGGAAATAAAGGTGTTATTTCCCTTATCCTTCCACAAGAAGATATGCCATATTTACCAGACGGTACTCCAGTTGATATTATGTTAAATCCACAAGGTGTACCATCTCGTATGAATCTTGGTCAGATTCTAGAAATTCATATGGGAATGGCTGCTAAGAAATTAGGTGTACATGTTGCAACTCCAGTTTTTGATGGAGCACATATTAGTGATATTGAAGAAATGATGCAAGAAGCTGGAATGGATCCGGATGGAAAGACAGTACTTTATAACGGACGAACAGGAGAACCATTTGATAACCGTATTGCAGTTGGTGTTATGTATATGATTAAACTTCATCACATGGTTGATGATAAATTACATGCCAGAAGTACAGGACCATACTCTCTTGTAACGCAACAACCACTTGGAGGAAAAGCTCAGTTTGGTGGACAGCGTTTTGGTGAAATGGAAGTTTGGGCACTTTATGCTTATGGTGCAGCACATACACTTCAAGAGATTTTAACTGTTAAATCAGATGACGTTATCGGTCGTGTTAAAGTTTATGAAGCGATTGTTAAAGGACAAGAAATCAATCAAGCAGGAGTTCCAGAATCATTTAGAGTTCTTATGAAAGAATTCCAGGCTTTAGGACTTGATATTTCAGTAATTAATGATAAGGGCGAAGAAGTCGAACTTAAACAGATGGAAGAAGACGAAGATGATGCAAAGATTGATATGAATGAAATAGAAGTTACACCGGTTACAATTCCATCAAAAGATCAATCAGAAATTGAGAATGCATCACTTGGCAGTGACTTAACAAAAGATGATTATTTAGATGAAGAAGAAGATGAATTTGATGAAGAGGAAGAATTTCCACTTGATTTTGATGAGTCTATGTTAGAGGGGGATGAAGAATAATGATGGATGTAAATAAATTCGAAGCAATTAAAATAGGGATTGCTTCCCCTGAAAAAATACGTGAATGGTCTTATGGTGAAGTAAAGAAACCTGAAACAATTAACTACCGTACACTTCGTCCTGAACGGGATGGACTCTATTGTGAAAAAATCTTTGGTCCAACAAAAGATTTTGAATGTGCTTGTGGTAAATATAAGCGTGTTCGTTATAAAAATATTGTTTGTGACCGTTGCGGTGTTGAAGTTACAAAATCAAAGGTAAGACGTGAGAGAATGGGACATATTGAACTTGCAAGTCCTGTTTCTCACATTTGGTTCTTTAAAGGCGTACCATCTCGTATGGGACTTGTCTTAGATATGAGTCCAAGAGACTTGGAAGAAGTCCTTTACTTTGTCAGTTATGTTGTTATTGATAAGGGAAATTCTCCTTTAGAGAATAAGCAAACATTATCCGAAAAAGAATACCGTGCTTACTATGAAAAGTATGGAAATGGATTTAAAGTTGGAATGGGTGCTGAAGCCATTAAAGAGCTTTTAAAAAATGTCGATTTAGAAAAAGAAATTGCTACGATTAACAAAGAACTTGAAAATGCAGTTGGACAAAAAAGAACACGTTTAATCAAACGATTAGATGTTTTAGATGCCTTTTATAAATCAGGAAATAAACCAGAATGGATGATTATGGATTGTATTCCAGTTATTCCACCAGATTTAAGACCAATGATTCAACTAGATGGTGGACGTTTTGCAACGAGTGATTTAAATGATTTATATCGTCGTGTTATTAATCGAAACAATCGTTTAAAGAAACTCATTGATTTAGGAGCACCAGGCATTATTATTCAAAATGAAAAGCGTATGCTTCAAGAAGCAGTAGATGCATTGTTTGATAATGGAAGACGTGGAAGAAGCGTCACAGGTGCTGGAAATCGTCCTCTTAAATCAATTTCTAGTATGTTAAAAGGAAAACAAGGACGTTTTCGTCAAAACTTACTTGGAAAACGTGTTGACTATTCAGGACGTTCCGTTATCGTTGTTGGTCCATCTTTAAAAATGTATCAATGTGGTATTCCAAAAGAAATGGCTCTTGAATTATTTAAGCCTCATGTAATTTGCGGACTTGTAAAACATGATATTGCGCATAATATTAAGGCTGCAAAACGTTTAATTGAAAATCAAGATCCAGTTGTTTGGGATGTTGTTGAAGAAGTCATTAAAGAACATCCAGTTTTATTAAACCGTGCCCCAACACTTCATAGACTTGGTATTCAAGCATTTGAACCGATTTTAGTTGGTGGAAAAGCGATTCGTCTACATCCACTTGTCTGCCCAGCGTTTAATGCAGATTTTGATGGAGACCAGATGGCTGTTCATGTCCCACTCTCAGAAGAAGCTCAAGCAGAAGCTAGAATGCTCATGTTAGGATCCAATAATATCCTTCATCCAAAATCAGGAGATCCAATTGTAACACCAAGTCAGGATATGGTACTTGGAAACTATTATATTACAATGGAAAAAGCAGGACTTCCTGGTGAAGGTAGAGTCTTTAAAAACTGCAATGAAGCATTGATGGCTTATGAAAGACGTGAAATTACACTTCATACAAGAATCGCAGTACCAGTAGATTCATTTAAATATAAATTATTTACAGAAGAGCAACATGGAAAATACTTAGTAACAACTGTTGGAAAAATTAAATTTAATGAAATTTTACCAGACTCATTTCCATATATTAATGAGCCAACTGATGAGAATATTCAACAAATTACCCCTAATAAGTATTTCTTAGAAAGAGGAACGAATATTAAAGAAGCAATTGCTGAGATGCCTCTTGTAAAGCCTTATGCAAAAGGAACACTTGAAAAAGTCATTGCTCAAGTATTTAAACGTTATAAGACAACTGAAACTTCTAGTATGCTTGATAAGTTAAAAGACTTAGGATTTAAGTATTCAACAGTTGCTGGAATCACAGTTGCTATGAGTGATGTTGTAACCAGTGATAAAAAACAAGAGTTTATTGATGAAGGACAAGCAATGGTTAATAAAATCAATAAGCAATATACACGTGGTTTAATTACTGAAGAAGAACGTCATCAAAAAGTTATTGATACTTGGTATGGAGTTAAAGACAAAGTTCAGGCTGAACTTGAAATTATCTCTAAAAAAGAAGTAGATAATCCAATTTTCATCATGATGAACTCAAAAGCACGTGGTAGTATTTCACAGTTTACTCAAGTTGCTGGTATGAGAGGACTTATGCAGAAGCCAAATGGTGATCCAATTGAAATTCCAGTTCTTTCTAACTTCAAAGAAGGATTATCTGTATCAGAATTTTTCTTATCAACGCACTCTGCTCGTAAAGGAAGTGCAGATACTGCTTTAAAAACAGCCGATTCTGGATATTTAACACGACGTTTAGTGGATGTCAGTCAAGATATGATTGTAAGAGAAGCAGATTGTGAAACCGATCAAGGTGTTGTTGTTCGTGACTTTATTAACGATAAAACAGGCGCTGTTATTGAAAGCTTGTATGATCGTATCGTTGGACGTTTTGCAAACAAAAAAATTATTCATCCAGAGACAAAAGCTGTCATTGTAGAAAAAGATGAAATGATTACAGAATCTCTTGCTGAAAAAATTATTAAAGCAGGAATTGAAGAAGTAGAAATCCGTACTATTTTAACATGTAATACAGTTAACGGTGTTTGTCAAAAGTGTTATGGTAGAAACCTTGCAACAGGAAATCTTGTTGAAATTGGAGAAGCTGTTGGAGTTATGGCAGCACAATCTATTGGTGAACCAGGAACACAGCTTACTATGCGTACTTTCCATACTGGTGGAGTTGCAGGTGGTGAGGATATTACTCAAGGTCTTCCACGTGTTCAAGAATTATTTGAAGCACGAAATCCAAAAGGAAAAGCAACGATTGCAGAAATTGATGGAAAAGTATCTAAGATTAAAGAAGACCATGGTAAGTTTAAAATTAGTATTACCAATAAACTTGAGACAAAAGAACATACAACCAATTATGGTGCAAAACTTTGTGTTGAGCAAGGGGATATGGTTCATTGTGGAGATAAATTAACAGAAGGAGCTATTTCACCAAAAGAATTGTTGGATGTAACAGATCCAATTACAACACAAGAATACATTTTAAAAGAAGTTCAAAATACATATCGTTCTCAAGGTGTTGATATTTCTGATAAACATATCGAAATTATTGCACGAAGAATGATTTCTAAAATTCGTATCGTTGAAAGTGGAGATACATTATTTTTACCAGGCAGTTTAGTTAACTTCCGTGAGTTTACAGACGGAAACAAAGATGCCATTATCAAAGGTAAAAAGCCAGCATTAGGACGTCCAGTTTTACTTGGAATTACGAAAGCATCCTTAGAGACAGATTCATTCTTATCTGCAGCTTCTTTCCAAGAGACAACTCGTATCTTAACAGATGCAGCTATTCGAGGAAAAGTAGATCACTTAGAAGGATTAAAAGAAAATGTTTTACTTGGTAAATTAATTCCAGCTGGAACGGGTAGTAAGATTTATCGTGATGTATCTTATGAATTAGAAAATGCTTTTGTTGATGAAGAACCACTTGAAAAATTAGAAGATGAATTTATGGAGTAGGGAAATATCCTACTCAGACTGTTGACAAAGGTACAATTTGAAAACAGTCTTTTAATTTAGGAAAAAATATAATATAATTAAGTAGCGAGTTCACTTATTTTCGACAAATAAGTTATCATAACTCGCTTTTATTATGGAAAAATGATATAATTTGTATATAGAAAAAGAGATAATACTTTAATGAAGAGGAGGCAATTATCATAGAAATAAGTAAAATTAAAAAAGCTTTGGTAGAACAAAAAAATATGAATTTGTCTGGTAATCTATATCATAAAACTCAGTTAGATTTTGCATATAATACGAATTACATAGAAGGTTCCACAATAACACCTGATGAAACAGCAAGCATTTATGATACAGGAACAATTCTAACAAGTAGTGATAAAGTTATCGTATTAAAAGATGCCATGGAAACAAAAAATCATTTTACTTTATTTAAATATATGCTAGATACTATTGATGATAAACTCTCTTGTGATATGATAAAGAAATTCCATTTCATTTTAAAGGATGGAACCTTAACTGATAGTGAAAAAGAATGGTTTAATGTTGGAGAATATAAAAAGAAAAAAAATTTTGTTGGAAATTTTGTAACATCTTTGCCAAGTAATGTAGCAAATGATATGAATGATTTATTAGAGTGGTATGATAAAATAACTAAAAAAACTTTAGAAGATATTATTGAATTCCATGTTCGATTTGAGAGTATTCATCCATTTCAAGATGGAAATGGTCGTATAGGAAGAATGATAATGTTTAGAGAATGCCTATATAATGATATAATGCCGTTTTTTATTGAAGATAGAAATAAAGATTTTTATATAAGAGGTATTAAAGAATATCAAACAAATGGTGAAAAAGGCTATTTAATAGATACTTTTTTAAATAGTCAAGATAATTATGAAAGAATGGTTAACTTTTTTTTAGAAGATGATGAATAGGTAATATAAGGTATTAAAAATCTAGAATTTTAATAAACTAATTTAAGTTTCTTCACTAATTATCTATGTTTTTTTATTACTGAATAAAACATTTAAACATTGTCTTTCAGTACTATGCTATTTTGCCAATGTCTTAGCACTAAAAAAACTTTATGTAACCAATAATTGAAGTATTCATACTGTTTTTGTTTACTTTAGAAATCAAAGTTGTACTACCATAGTTAAACAAATCTAATAGAAAGTCAATCCATTCTGTTATTGATATTTTATGATTCTCAAAGATTGTATTTGTCGTAGCAGTAAATCTTTTATTACACTTAGTACAATAATACAATTGGATACTATTATTGCATAGTTGCTCATCAATGTATAATAATAGCTTTATTATAATCTAAAAAGCCACCTGTGCAAATAATGATTTATAATATTTTGATTATGATAACTAAATTGATAAGAATAGGTAGGTAATAACAGAAAAGTAAAATTTTCTAGATGTGGATAATAAAAAAAGGGGCTGTAATGAAATAAAATAAATTCATTCAGTTCTTTTCTTTTTTTCTAAAATTATAAAAGCCTTGAAATCGTAAGACTTCAAGGCAGTTTTGTGATACAATTTAATTGTTGAAAGAAGTTGTATCACATGGAATATTTTAACACAAAAAGACCAATTTTCATAGTCCCCTCAAATAAATGTTGTGAGGAATTTGATAAAATTGATAAATTTCTTAAAATTTTGAATAAATCTGAAATAGGATCTATAATAAAAAAAGTTCAAAGAAAAGTAGGAAGAAAAGGATATAATCCATTTAATTTGGTGGCAACTATTATTTATTGTTTTTCAAAATTTAAGGGTAGTTTACGAGAAATAGAATATTTATGCCAATTTGATTTAAGAGTTATTTATTTAATGGAACAAGAACAGCCAAGTCATAATGTAATAAAAGATTGTATTAATAAGTATATTTTACCATATCAATATGAAATATTTACTAGTATTACAAAGGCAATTATAGAAGAACTTAATATTGATATAGATACCCAGTATAATGATGGGACTAAAATAGAAGCAAATGCTAATAAGTATAAATTTGTATGGAAACCGACAACTTATCATAAAAAATTGGACACAAAAATTAAAGAATTATTATTAAAAATGAATATAGAATTTAAAAATAAAACTTTGATTAAATCATTTCAATTTAATGAATTCATAAAAGAATATGTTGTAAAAGAAAATATAGATATTAATTCTATTCCCATTGGTAAAGGTAAACGATTAACTAAAGAACAAAAAAACTATAAATCAGCTTGTCAATATCTAATTAAATTATTAGAATATGAAGAAAAAGAAGCAATATGTGGTGAAAATAGGAATTCTTATTACAAAACAGATAAAGATGCCACAGCCATGGTATTAAAGAAAGATTATTATTCAAAAACCAGTCATGATTTTCATGCTGGATATAATATACAAGTAATGGTATCAAGCGGAATAATAACAATGTATGGAGTGTTTCAAGATAGAAATGATTATCATACTTTTATCCCAATGAATGACTTATATTATAAATATTATGAAGAATATCCTAAAAATGAATGTGCAGATTCAGGATATGGAATGTATGAAAATTACCAATATATGAAAGAGCACAATATAAAAAATTATGTTAAAAATTCTACATGGAGTGGGGAAGCAGATGGAAAAAAACCACAATTATTTTATACTTTTGATGATGGAGTTATGTGTCTAAACACTTGTATTGGAGAAGAGGTATCATTTTATGGTATCAGGCATCCAAGACATAAAAATAGTAAGTTGTACAAATTTGTAGGCTGTAGTAGTTGTAATTATTCTTATATCTGTAAGAAAAATCTAAAAAACAAAAATTACGATTATAGATTATATGAATTGATACCAGAATATGAATTATTAAAAGAAGAAGCTAGAAAAAATTTACAAAGCCCTAAAGGAATAGAAATAAGAATAAACAGAAGTATTCAAGTAGAAGGTACTTTTGGACAAATAAAACAAAATATGCAATACACAAGAATAAGAAGACGAGGTTTAGAGAAAGTATCTTGTGAAATTATGCTTATGTGTTTAGGAGCTAATATAAGAAAATATTTTTCTTCATTAGATGGCAAAAAAATAAAAAGTAATTACTGGAATATTCCACCTAATTTAAAAGAGGAAAAATTCCCTTTTCCAAAACAAAAAAGGGCTCAATGAAATTATTTCATTTCATTACAGCCCCTTTTCATTACTAAATTTCTTCAATTTTCATTAAATTTGTAATGCTTTTTTCTCCATTTGTTGGAAATCCACCTGTTAGAATAACTAAATCTTTTGTCTCTAAGTTCATAAATTGTTTTGCTTTTTTAACGCTTTCCATTAAGACTTCATCTGTTGAGTTTAAAACAGGTAACTCCATTGCATATACGCCCCAATTTAGAGCAAGCTGTCTTGATACTTTTGCAGATGGTGATAAGGCAAGAATGGGTGCTTTGGGTTTTAAATTACTGATTCTTCTTGCAGTATTTCCACTAATGGTTGCAGCACAGATTAACTTCGCACTCAAAAGATTTGCACTAACAACAACATTCGTTGCAATCGCTTCAGATATTTTATCTAAATGATGTTGTTTTCTTATGTAATCAAATTGGGCATATTCTTCAGTGACTTCACAAATACGTGCCATGGCATCTACAGTTTCAATTGGATGCTTTCCAACAGTTGTCTCTCCTGATAACATAACAGCATCTGTTCCATCTAAAACAGCATTAGCAATATCGCTTGTTTCTGCTCTTTTTGGACGGTAATTCTCCATCATTGTCTCAAGCATCTCTGTTGCAACAATACAAATTTTACCCATCTTTCTACAAGTTCTAATCATATCTTTTTGGATAATCGGTAAGCGTTCACTTTGAATTTCTGTTCCAAGATCTCCTCTTGCAACCATCACACCATCAGATACTTCAAGAATTTCTTTTAAGTTATCAATTCCTAACTGACTCTCAATTTTACAAATAATTTGTAAGTCTTCACGATTATGTTCTTTAAGCAATTCCTTGATTTCCAAAACATCATCTTTAGATGAGACAAAAGAAATTGCTAAAAATTCTCCGCCATTTTCGCAAGCATAAATGATATCTTCACGATCTGCATCACTAATATATGGAATGGATAACTCTACGCCTGGAACACTGATACTTTTTCGATTTCCAAGAACACCACCTATTTTAATAGCACATGTAATTCCGTCATCATCTTTTAAAATAACTTCAAGTTTCATCTTTGCATTTTCAAGCAGAATAGTATTTCCAACTTCAATTGAATCTAATGCTTCAGGATGATTTACTGAGAAAGCCGCGTTGGTTCCCAAAACACTTTCTTTAACAATGCGAACTGTTTCTCCTTCCACGAGTTCAATTTTATCATTTTCCATCATACCTGTACGAAATTCCGGTCCTTTTGTATCCCATAAAATCGCAACAGGGATATTGGTTCTTTTTCGAACTTCTCTTACAGAATTTAATGCTTTTTCTCTCTCTTCTAATGTAGCATGTGAAAAATTAATACGAGCAACATTCATTCCTTTTAATACCATTTGCTCCATTACATCCACATCATTAGAAGAAGGTCCTATACTACAAATAATTTTTGTTTTCTTCATCATATCACTCCTCGCAAACAGAATTTATTATACAAAAAATTGTCTCGTTTGTAAAGATTTATTTCTGACAGTTTGAACAGTAATAAGTTCCCCTACCCCGAATAAAATCTTTTTGAATCACACCTCCACAATTCGGACAACGACTTCCCTCTTTCCCATGAACTTTTAGTTCATTTTGAAAAAGACCATGGACTCCTTCTTCAGAAGTAAAACTTTTTATTGTCGTTCCACCTTTTAAAATCGCCTGAGATAAAATTAGTTGGGTATTTTTTATCAAGGTATCACACTCCTTTAAAGAAATAGATGACGCCGCTCGATAAGGACAGATATGAGATTGAAATAAGATCTCATCGTCATAAATATTTCCAATACCTGCGATGATAGATTGATCTAGTAAAGCAACTTTAATAGGAAGACGCTTTCGCACTAATTTTTCTTTTAAATATTCTTTTGTAAGATCCGGATCATTATATTCATACCCCAAGGCATTTAAAGGAGATTGATTTTCTAAATCTTCATTAGGAAGAAGGGTCATTTTCCCAAATTTTCGAACATCATGAAAGCGGAAAGTCATCTTCCCATCATCGAGTAAGAAAATGACGTGTTCATGAATATTTTTTGGAATATTATTATCACGGAAAAAGAACTTTCCCTCCATTCTTAAATGAATGAGTAAACTTTGTCTTTCCATTTGAATGATAATCCATTTTCCTCGAGTTGTAATTTTTTTAATTTTTTGATGACACACATCTTTTTCAAATGGATGGATGGGATAGTTTTGAATGATATTTTCATGAAAGACCCGGCACTTGATAAAAGATCTGCCTAAAAGTCTTTTCTCAAGAGACTTTGAGACTGTGATTACTTCTGGTTTTTCTGGCATTTATATCACCTACTTTGCTTCATACCAATCGTTTCCAGTTGCAATATCAACAACTAACGGAACGCGAAGAGATACAACGTTTTCCATTACATCTTTGACGATTTGAATGACTTCATCCAACTCTTCTTTTTTAACATTGAAGACCAATTCATCATGGACTTGAATGAGCATTTTACTCTTTAAATTTTTTTCTTTGAAAATTTGATAAATTTGAACCATTGCTTTTTTTAAAATATCCGCAGCACTTCCTTGAATCGGCGTATTAAGAGCAATACGCTCACCAGCACTTCGAATTGTATAACTTTTGTTCTCTAGCTCTTCAATGATTCTTTTGCGATTCATAATTGTTTTAGCATAGCCATTTTTATACGCTTCTTCTTTTTCTTTTTCCATATATTCTTTAATACCTGGATATGTTTCCCAATAAGTTTCAATAAACTTTTTCGCACTAGAGACGGCTATTTTTAAGTCTTCTGCAAGACCATAACTACTAATTCCATAGATGATACCAAAGTTCACTGCTTTTGCTGTTCTTCGCATCTCTTTTGTAACTTCAGATAGTGGAACATGAAAAATATCCGCAGCTGTCGTTGCATGAATGTCTTGATTTTCTTGAAAAGCTTTGATCATACCTTCTGCATTCGCAAGATGAGCAAACATTCTTAATTCAACTTGAGAGTAATCGCTGGATAACAGAAGCGAATCTTCTTCAGGAATAAAAGCTTTTCGAATTCTTTTTCCAAGTTCTGTTCGAATCGGAATATTTTGTAAATTAGGTCTTACAGATGAAAGCCGACCTGTTCTTGTTAACGTTTGATTAAAGACAGTATGAATCTTTCCATCTTCTAAAATTTCTTCTTGAAGTCCAATAGCATAAGTTGTGTAGAGTTTTGCAACAATCCGATATTCTAGGATTTTTTCAACGATTGGATGATAATGAATGACTTTATCAAGCACTTCTTTTGAAGTTGAATAAGTATATCTTTTATCTTCCCCTTTTTTCTTTTGAGGATATGGAATATTTAAAACTTCAAACAAAATGTTTCCTAATTGTCTTGGAGACATAATATTAAATGTACATCCTGCTTCTTCATAAATTTGTTGTTCTTTTCGCTTCATTTCATCTTTAAGTTCAGCTTCCAGTTGAGATAAATAAGCTCGATCTACTCGAATTCCTGTTTGTTCCATATCTGTAAGAATAAAAGCAAGAGGCATCTCAGTCTCATAAAAAAGCTCTTTTTCGCCCTCTTCTTCAAGCTTTGTTAAAAGTTTGTCTTTCACATCCAAGATAAAAGAAGCTTTTTGAATACATTCATCTTTTATCATCTCATCTGTTATTAGACGAGGTCTTTTCTCAGTCCCATGGCTTTCTTCAAAAAGTGGAATCATATATCCCAACTTTTTTGCAACAAAAGAGATGTCATCTTTTACGGTATAATCTAGCAAATAAGCAGCAATCATGGCATCAAAAACAATATTTTTTATCTCAATTCCAAGGCGAGATAAGACAATTAAGCTCTTCTTTAAGTCATATGTGTACTTTAGTGTGTCATTTTCGAAGATACTTTTGTAATTTTGAATCTCATCTGGTGGAATAAAATAGGTATGATTCTTATCACAAATAGCCATTCCAATTATTTTATTTTTATTATAATCCAGTCCATCTAATTCAATATAGAATGCAAAGGGCTCTTCTCCATTAAAAGAGGAAAATTCAAGGGTTTCTTGATGTGTTTTACTCAAGCTTTCCACTTCTTTTTCTAAAGGAGGCACATTTATTTTTTTTAGAAGAGATGAAAATTCAAATTCCTTTAAAAGATCAATATATTTTTCTTGATCCACTCCTTGATATTTTAACTCTTCTAGTGAAAATGGAATCTCAACATCTTGATAGATGGTTGCAAGATGATAACTCATATAAGCATTTTTCTGATCGAGTTCAAGCTTTTCTTTTGTTTTGCCTTTTATCTCATCTAAGTGAGCATAAAGGTTATCTAAGCTTTCATACTTGTTTAATAAAGTGATTGCTGTTTTCTCCCCAATTCCTTTAACACCTGGAATATTATCAGAAGAGTCACCCATCAAGGCTTTTAAATCAATCATATGAATGGGGGCAAAACCATAAGTTTTAAAAAATTCTTCTTTCGTCATTCGAATAAAGTCATTTTTCTTTAATAGTTTTACTTCTACTTGATCGGTAATTAATTGTAACAGATCTTTATCACTACTAATGATCGTTGCTGTAAAGTCCTCTTCTTGATTCACGATTTTTGAAAGCGTACCGATAATATCATCTGCTTCATAATTGTCAATTTCGAAGTGCTGAATTCCCATTGCATCTAAAAAGTCTCTTGCTTTTGGAAGTTGTAGACGAAGCTCATCAGGCACTTCTTTTCTACCAGCTTTATAAGCATCATATTCAAGATGTCGAAATGTTTTCCCTTTATCAAAAGCAACTAAGATGTAGGAAGGATTTTCTTCTTGAATAATTTTGTTGATTGTTGTTACAAATCCATAGAGTGCATTCGTTGGAAATCCTTTTGAATTTTTCATAATGACCCCACTATAGCTTGTTGCATAATAACTTCGGAATAAAAGATTATTTCCATCTACTAAAATGACTTTTTTCATTTAATGACCTTCTTTCTTTTTTCTATTATAACACGGTTTTTCTTATTTTGACGTGCACGATTCAACAAAGATTACTTTATTTTAAAACAATTGTTTGACAGATGACATTTGTTCGTGCTATGATGAAAATAATTGAAGGAGGAGAATCCATGGAAAAATTAACAGAAAGACAAAAAGATATTTTACAAATTATTAAAAAACTGATTGCAAAAAAAGGTTATGCCCCAACTGTTCGTGAAATTGGAAAGGTTGCTGCTTTAAATTCCCCTGCCACCATCCATTTTCATTTAAAAGAATTGGAGCGAAAGGGCTATATTCAAAAAAATGCTGGAACCAACCGAACTATACAACTTCTTGTACCCAATGAATTTATCGAAAAAGATGAGAGCGTTATTAATGTTCCCCTTCTTGGAAAGGTGACTGCAGGAACACCTATTGAAGCTATCGAAACACCTGATGAATTTTTCTCTTTACCTGCGTCCGTTGCTTCTTCAAAAAAGGATATTTTTACCTTAAAAGTAAGTGGGGAATCGATGATAAATGTTGGAATTTACGATGGGGATATTTTAATTGTTGAAAGAGATAAAACAGCTAAGAATGGAGAAATAGTTGTTGCAATGACGGAAGAAAATGAAGCAACAGTAAAAACCTTTTATAAAGAAGATGGACATTTTAGACTTCAGCCAGAAAATGATACAATGGACCCAATTATTTTAAAAGATGTGACTATTTTAGGAAAAGTTATCGGTCTATATCGGAAAATAAAATAAGGAGCCTTAAAGGACATCCTTTTCTTTTTGACTTAAAAAATATTCAATGATATATTGAGCTGCTAGAAGCCCACAAGTTGCAGGAACAAAAATCGAAGAGGCAACAGGACTAGGTTCTAGAGACTTTTGAGGCACTTCTTTAGAGCAAACAACAGGAATATTCAAAGAAAGATTTTGTTTTCGATAAAGATGCCTCATTTTTCTTGCTAGAGGATCTTCTTTCGTTTTATCAAGCGTTGTAATTTGGACTTCTTTTAAATTCCTTCTCTTTCCTGCTCCTAATGCCATTATATAGGGAATATTTTTTTCTTGACATATTTTAGAAAGCGCTAATTTAGCCTCTTTATCGTCACAAGCATCTAAAACAAATGAAATTTCCTGATCGAAGAGTTCTAAAACATTTTCTAAGCCTACTTTTATCTTCTTTTCATCCACACAACAATTTGGATTAATCAGTTGAATTCTTGTTTTGAAGCACGTTGTTTTCGCCTTACCAAGAGTATCAGAAAGTGCTATTAGTTGTCGATTTAAATTCGATTCAGTAACACAATCATAATCCACCAATATAAGTTTGGAGATTCCACATCTTACAAGAGCTTCAACTGCATATCCACCTACTCCACCTAAGCCAACAACTAACACGGTTTTTGAAGACAGATAAGAAAAACTATCTTCTCCATAAAGTAAATCCAATCTTTCGTTCATTAAGCGACCTTTTTATCACTTTTCTCTGAATTGGATTTAATGTAGACTTTCTGTTTTTCATCCAGATTTGGCCAATCAGGTTTTATCTCATAAATACACTCATATAGTTTTTTGATTTGTTCATAAATTTCACTATTTTTAGAAGCCGTTTTCTGATAAGTCTCTACAAATTTTTTAGGACGCTTCTTCATCTCTTCTTGAACTCTTTTCTCTTCGTCTTTATCTAATGTATCAAACTGAAGTTCTTGAAAGTATTCTAAAAAGTCAACGCCATCTTGTAAGGCTTTTTTAGGCTCTTGTTGGAGCATTTTATCCAGCTGAATTTCTTCGAAAGATAAAATGCTATCTTCTTTTTTTGTTCTAACATTCAATCTTAAATCATTGAGAATTTTTCCATAAATCTTATCAAGAGAAATATTACCTTTTTTAGGAGGAGATGGAACTCTATATTTTGTACAAAAATCTTTTTCTTGATAATTTCTTGAAATAACAAAGATAGAATCATTTAAGTTTTGCATGTAATTGCGAACAAAATCTGTTAGTCTTTCTGGATAAAGCTTTAGTTGTTTTTCTAAAACTTCTCTTTCTCGAGCTATTAAATCTGGTCCAAAAAAGCGTTCATGATTGACTTGAAAATCACCCATATAATTGACTTTATTCATTGAAAGAAGATAGTTTTCTTCTACGTTTAATTTAGCTTTATCAAAAGTGACATTCAAATGAACTGTCTCAGAATGGATAGATAACGGTAATATTAACATATTCCACCTCTTTTCTTAACTGTTTATTATAATATATCTGAATTCATTTGTAAATATCCTCTATTTTACAAATGGTAATAAGTCATTGCTTTATTCATATCAAGTAGCACTTGTTCTTTAAAATCAGCTCCCAAAGAAATATCAACTTGAGCGAAAAAACTATTATAAACAATTTTATCTTTAAACATTAAAAGCGTTGTTTCAACAACTATTGGAATGGAATCTGAATCAATAATTTGATCGATATCACAACGAACTCCTTTTACCATAAATATTTTTCCATCTTCATGTAAAAATTTTGTATATTCTCTTTCAAATCCAACAATGACGAACATTCCTGTAACTGCGCTTTTAAATTGACTGATGATAGATAATTCTTCTTCATCAAAGTGATATGGATTTTCACTTACAAATTCATCTAGAACTTCTTTATGATCCCATAAATATTGATTGATTTCAATTAATTCATTCGGATTGATTTCCTCTTGTTTATAAATTTTCTTTATGTTTTTATTAATATGGTACTGATTATTAGTATACTCTAAAAGCGCAAAATATAACTTATAAAACGTGTTTGCTGCATTTTTTGATAAATGCGCATTATTTTGAGGAATTAGGTCAAATTTTTGCGTGATAGTATTATCTTTGTTTTTTTCTTTTTGATACTCTTTAGGAGTAAATCCATTCATCGCAGCACAAGGCATTTCATCAAGGGCATCCTCAATGATTTGTAGTAGTTTATCATCCTCGATAAAAAGAGATAAGTCTCGTCGATCATTTAAAATTCTAGCTCGAGTAATCATTTCAAAATAAAGACCAGATCCTTTTAATTGACTGACTGTATCATACATTTTCTTTACCTTTTTATTTTGAAGAGGATAACCATAATAAAACATATCTAAAAAGGATGTGATATCAATATTTCTGCTTCCTGCAATTCCATATTCTTTTCTTGCTTCAAAAAGGTCATCTAGTAAATATTCATATGCTCGATAATAAATGAATTCTGTTCCCTTTAAAAAGGTATTATTTTCATAAAAACCACAGTAAAAATGAATCAGTGGATGAGCTAAAAATGAGTTAATATGTTCTTTATCTATTTTAGCCATACTTGAAATAAGTGTAGAAAGTGCAATGATATTCATATCCACATTTGTTTTTATAAAACCAATTAAAAACAGAATCATCTGATCTTCATTTTGTTTTATTTTTTTCTCAGACGAATAAATACGAATGGCATCTTGAACATTTTGAAGTTGTTCTTCATAAATACAAGAATACTCCATGCTAAAAATACCTTTCGAACTCAGTTGGTTTATTTCCCAATCATATTTTTTTAAATCACTTGGCTTTAGAGAATTTGAGAGGAAATATTTTAAAAAATCTAATTCTTTTGTTGTACAGATATGATACAAATATTCTTTTTGTTGATATTCTTTTATAATCAAATCGAGCATTTTACCTCGTGTTATATCATCATAATCTTTTACATCATAGACAATTGAACAATATAAATCATAAACATCTTCTTTTGCCTCTTTTATAAGTACTTCTTTTAATTTCATTTTTACTTCTCCTACTAAAAAACTAGGTCAATATGCCTAGTTGTGTTCATTCTGGTAGTCCGTACGGGGTTTGAACCCGTGAATACGAGCTTGAGAGGCGCGCGTGTTAAACCACTTCACCAACGGACCAAAACTGTTTTAAAAACAATTTTATTCTATCATCTTTTTCTCCTTGTAGCAAGTGTTTTTCAAATATCCTAAAAATAAATTTGAAAGTTCCCGTTTTTAAATGCTACCTAAAATATATTTTGTTTTATACAGCTACTGGTACTATTATATCAATAAATTCTTCTAAGCATTTTATAGTTTCATCAAATTCTAGATTTCTAGCATAACTATTCTTTCTAGAATAGCTTGTCCATTTATCCCTTAATATCTTACTACCTTTAAGTACATTTAAATTTGCAATCAAATCTGCATTAAATTTTCTTTTTTCAAAAGTTTTTTCTACTGCACCTCTAAATTTAGTTTTATTAATTTTATTGAATTTAAATTTATGAATT
>CANQHD010000001.1 GCA_947623625.1 uncultured Bacilli bacterium | reverse complement strand
ATAAGCAAAATTACTACCAAAGACTACGAGCAAATGCTTAAAAGAATTTTGCCACTACTTGGCGACATCAAACTAAAAAAAATTAACACTTTTATGTTAGACAAGTTATACCAAAAATTAAAAATTGGTGTAAACGGCAAAGAACTTGCTCCAAAAACAATGTCTCACTATTACAATTTAATTAGTATTATGTTTAAGCAAGCAAAAAAGTGGAAATTTATTGATAGCAACCCTAACGAGGACGCAACAAAACCTAAACTTGTTAAAAGAAAAAGAAATTTTTATAATAACGAGCAAGTACAAGAGTTATTTAATTGCCTAGCAAATGAGGACATCAAAACAAAAACTCTTATTACTCTAGCCATTGATAGTGGAATTAGGAGGAGCGAACTTTGTGCTATTCGTTGGAACGACATTGACTTTGCCAACAAAACACTTTATATTGATAACTCTTTAAAAGTAATTGACGGCGAGGTGGACGAGGCAAAAGCCAAGACCGAGTATTCAGTTAGAACTATTGATTTAAGTAGTAGCACTATTGAACTTTTAAAGGAATACAAAAAAATGCAAGACGAATATATCAAAGAGTTAGGTAGCAAGTGGCTAGGTACAAATAGAGTTTTCACGGCAAAAGACGGAAAGCATATGCACCCCGACACAACAAATAAGATTTTACAAAGGGTATTAAATAAATACAACCTACCAAAATTATCATTTCACGAATTAAGACACACTTGTGCTAGTATTTTAAATAGCAACGGCATTGACCCGAAAACTATTAGCGAAAGATTAGGACACGCCGACGCAAGTATCACAATGAATATTTATACACATACTTTTGAGGACAACAAAAAAGCAAGTGCTCGTGTATTTGATAATATGCAACAAAAAGCAATAAATTGTTAAAAAATTTCCATTATGGCACAATTTTATGGCACAACGCAAAAAAAAGAGTGTCAAAATCGACACTCTAAAATTTCAAATTGGTAGCAAGAGAGGGACTCGAACCCCCAACATTCCGGGTATGAACCGGACATTCTAGCCAGTTGAATTATCTTGCCATATTGAATTATCTCGGCGAGTAGCCCAACGGGTATGAACCGAACGCTCTAGCCAACTGAGCTATCTCGCCATGTAAGACAACTAAAATTATAGCAGAACTTTTCTTCATTTTCAAGCTATTTTATAAGAATTTATTGCCTATCGTTGCAATTTCTTTACTTTTTCTTTTGTTATTATCATGCTTTCATTTAAACTTGCCTCTGTTTTCACTAATTGTTCTTCTTTTTCATGAAAGCTGTCTTTTACATTTTGAATGAGAAATAACACATTTTGATATTCTTTGTGATCTTTTAACTCTTCATCAAAAGTAGTACAAAAATCTTCTTCTAATTTTTCAACATTTTTTTGACTTTTTTTTAAAAACTTCTTTAAATCATCAACGGAAGTTAATGCTGTCTCAATCTCCTTACTATAATCACTATAACTTTTAATATAACTTACTACGGTTCTTCCTTGTACTAAATTTTTTCCAACTTGTATAGCAAGAAGTCCTGTAAGAAGCGTCATCGGTATAGAATGATTCTTTTTGTCCTTTCTCGCAACCGTAAGTGCCGTAAGAAATAAAAGTGAAGATTTATTAATGACATCAAAACGATACTGAATTTTTTGAGTTATTTCAATTTCTTTCGAAGCTTTTTCTTCTAAATCCTTTGCTTCTTGATCAAGATATAAGCAATCTTTATAGAGTTGATCTTCAAAAGTAATCACTTCATCCGTCTCTTTAAAAAACTGATGAAATTTATCATCTCTTTGCTCCAAATACTCTTTTTTCTCTTCTAGTTTTTCTTCTAAAGATGAGCTTTTTTCATCCACTTCATCCATTTTGGAGACAATGTATTTGTATTGATCGCTTTGTTCAATATATGAAATGACTGTTTTTTCATTAAAAGCACTTAAATTTGAAAGATCTTTTAAAAGAACTTCTTCTAAATCAGAAATTGCCCCTATATCCCCTTTTTCTTTTAAAGATTCCATCTGTTTTTCTAAATCAATTAATTTGATTAGAATCTCCTCAATTTCTTCGATTAAAGAAGCAACTTCTTTTTGATTATCTGCTTTTTCGTATTCTTGATTGATCTTATTATAAGACACAATTAACTCGTTTAATAACTGTTGTCTTGAAGATAAAACTTGGATGAGCCCCTCTTGAATTCTTTCTTCTATTGACAATTCTTCTAAATTTTCTTCTTGTTGTTGTTCACGATTTGGATTTTCTAAAGAATGTTTTACTTCTATTATAGGTATAAATGAATCTATTTTAGGGCGCTCTTTTTTGGAGTCATTTTTCTTTGGTTGCTGAATCTTATCTTTTTGTTTGAATAGAAGTGGCTTTTTCTTTTGCGTTGTTTTTGTCTTCTTTTCTAAAAGCGTTGAGGTCTCTTTTTCTTCTTTCTCATTTTTTTGACAAACAAAAGATTTCTTTTTTTCTTGAGGTGTTTTTTCTTTTTTCTCATCACTTTTAGAAAAAGCGCCTTCAAATGGAAGAATGATAATTTTCAAAACTTGACCCATCAGTCGTTTTATTTTTTTCATAAATCCCTCTTTTTGCCACTTATTATAGCAAATTTTAAATAAAATTAAAAGTCTTTCAATAAAGATAAAAACTGATACATTTGAACAAAAAAGCTTTGTCTTTTAGGTATTTGAATTTTCTTTTTCGGTCTTTCTTTCTCAATTTCCTTCACCATCTTATCAACAAACGATGTATAACTAAAAGATTCGATTAGAACAAATATAAATTTCTCTACTGAGTAAAGGAAGAGATCATAGCTTGTTACTTCTTTTTGATTTACAAGCTGATTATCGAGCATAACTTGATTAAATCCTGTATGATAAGCACCTGGTTCCACAAGAGTTAAAGAAATATTTTTAGATTCAAGTTCTAACTCACACTGAAGTGTTTTGACAAGATAAGAAAGTGCTGCTTTTGTACTTCCATAACTTCCAAGAGATGGAAATGGAACATATGCAAGAAGACTTGAAGTGACAAAAATTTTTCCTTTTCTTTTCTTCTTTTCACAACAACTTATATAAGCTTGTAAAACTCTTAAATTAGAAAAGACATTGACCTCATAATTTTCTTCTACTTTTGAAATATCTATCGTTGATAAATGCCCACCCTCTCCTATTCCAGCTTGTAAAATAAGACAATCTACATCCAGAAATTCTTGATACTTTTCTAAATCATCTAATAAATTTAAAACAATTGGAAACAAAATAACTTTGTCATTTTTAGCTTTTTGATCTAAATAAAAAGTCTCTTTCTCATTCTTACTTGCTGCATAAACAATATGTCCTTTTTTGGCAAGTTCACATGAGAGAGAATACCCAAGTCCTGAAGTTGCTCCTGTTATTAATATTTTCATATTCAATCACCCTTTAATAGTTTAATCAAAATATAAAAAAAGAAACCTACTTTCTTGTAGATTTCCTAAAAATGATGAATGTTACACCTTTTTTTTCGTTTTTTACAGTAATATCATAATCCATCAAATTCAAAGTCTTTTTAACGATAGATAGCCCAAGACCAAACTCACCCTTTACTCCTTTTCGGAACGGAGTAAATATTCCTTCAAGAAAGTCAGCGTCAATATTTGGTCCATCATTATATAAGGTTAAACGGTTATTTTTAGCAGTTATCTTTATTGTTGTGGAAGCATAGCGAATGAAGTTTTGAAGTAGATTATCGATGATCGTTTCAAAATGCTCTTCTGTTCCATAGAATTTGGAGGTTTTATCAAAATTTGTAACAAATTTGATATTTTTCTTCTGAAACTTAAATTTTTCAATGGCATTAGAAACAATTTTTGGCATATCGACAAGAACTTTTTCTTCCAGCTTAACTCCCTTTAAGTAATCGAGTTTATTTAAGTATAGAAGTGAATGAACTTTTTGTTCTAATTTTTCAGCTTGCTCTTTGATAACAGGAAGCACAGTATCTGCATCTTCCACATTATCTTCATAAGCTTCAATATATGATTTTATTACAGTAAGAGGTGTTTTAAAATCGTGTGAAATGTTTTGATACATTTGATTGCGTAATTCTTCTTGATCTTTTAAAGAAATACGCATATCTTCAAGGGCTAACGCTAAAGACCTAATCTCATCATCAACTGCAAAATCGATCACTTCTTGATAATTTGGATCATCAATATGATCAATTTTTTGCTTTAATTTTTCTATCTTCTTAACAATTGTTCCACTCCAAACGATAAGAATGAAGGCAATTAAAAGAAAGGCAATAAATATAACGGGTAAGATCGCACTCAGTAAATCATTTTTAGTCTGAGTAATATAACTATCATTTGTCAGCGCTATTTTTGTAATATCATCATCATGAATTGTATAATAATAATAAACTTGATGCTGATATAAGAATTTACCATATTCATCTTTAAAGTATGGAAGGATTTGTTTAACGTTTTTAAATGAGATAATCTCATCAATATTTTCGCTATAAGCGATGGAATCTCCAAACTCATAAAGATAGGCAATTTCTGTTTTGATAAGACCTTTATCAATGTCTTTTTCTACAAATGATAAAGGTTCTCTTAAATAGTTATATATTGTTTTTTCAGATACAGGAATAAGAAAATTTGGAAGTAAAATTCCTAAAAATAGGAAGACAATTGCAAAGACAATAACAATGATTGTCATCAATTGCCTAGACAAATGGCATTTAATATAATTCATGATAGCCGATAACCATAGCCATAAACACTATTTAAACGTAATAGAGGCATTTTCTTTCTGAGTCTTCTTACCAAATCATCGACAGCACGATCACTTCCAAAATAATCCAATCCCCATATTTGTTCAAGTATTTCTTCTCTTGAAAAGCTTTTATTCATATGGTTAAGGAAAAGGTATAATAAATCAAATTCAAGAGTTGTTAAAACTATTTCTTTGTCTTTTTGTGTGACAACTCTTTTGTCCACATCCACTGCATAGTCTTCATAAAAATATATTGAACTATTTTTATCCTTTGGATAGCATCTTTTTAAGATGTTCTCAACCCTTAGGACAAGTTCTTTATTTGAATAAGGTTTTGTTATGTAATCATCGCTACCTAACTCTAGGCCTAAAATTCGATCGAGATCTTGATCTCTTGCTGATGTAAAGATAACAGGAACGCTTTCATTCTCTTTTCGAATTGCTTTGATTACATCATATCCATTGATATCATCTCCTAACATAATGTCCAGAATCCAAACATCTACATCTTTTCCAATATAAGAAATGGCATCTGCCCCTTTAGAAAAATGAATCACTTGATATCCTGCTTTTTCTAAATAAGCTTTCACAACACTTGCTAGATGCTCTTCATCTTCTACAAAACATATTTTATACATCATGCTTCACCATACCCATTATATCATATTATTCAATTTGTTATCACATCCTTTTTATATTCATATATTTCATGTAATAGATAACTTTTTCTTTATTCTTTTTAAGTCTTTTATCTCCTCCTTTCTTACTACGAGTATATAAAAGAATAACCGTATAAATTTGGTATGAATATGGGAAATTATGGGAACAGAAAAAAAGCAACTGATTGATTTCAAGTTTGCTTTTTAGTTTAATCCATTAAAAATTTAAATAGAATTAAGAGAACGCCCATAATTATTCCATAAATACTATAATTTCTATTTTTACTATGTTTGACTTTTGGCCAAAGTTCAAAGACTAAAATATAAAGTAGCATTCCAATTGTAAAGGACAAAAATATTCCAATGATAAAATCATTTAAAACTGTGATATTGAAAAGGAATAGAATAAATCCTCCAAAGAAAGATGAAATGGCAAAAACAAGAACAGCTAGAAATGGGGTATAACCTTTTTGCTTGGCTTGATAAAACACAGATGTCACTACCATTCCTAAAGGAACATTATGAAGTCCTACTCCAAGACTCATCATAGCACCCAATGTAACAGATTTACAAGAAGTAAGATAAATTGCCATTCCTTCAACAATATTATGAAGCACTAAAGCAATGATGGATAATATTCCAATGTGAATAATATTATTGCTATTTTCCTCTTTTTTCGTCATTTTTTTACTATGATGTTCTGGTATATAATTATCAAGGACTTTCAAAAATAAAACACCTAAGCACCCAAAAATTAAAAAAGCCCATAAATTTTTAATTCCCAGTAGTTCAATTGTTTCTGGAAGCAAATCCGTTAAAATTAACATGAGGATAAGCGAAAAAGCAAGTCCCATAATGAGATCAATGACTTTAGGTTGCCTCTTCGTTAGAACTGCAAGAATCGCCCCTATTCCAATAAATATGCTCAAAGATAGTGTGATAAATAATGCAATAATTCTATCATTCATAATTAATCCCCTTTTCTTTTTATAATAAAGTTGCAATAATCACAATAACAGCTAGTAAAACTCGATAGTACATAAAAATTTTAAAGTCGTGCTTTTTCAAGTACTTTAATAAAAATTGAATACATAATAGTCCAACAATAAAGGATGTAGAAACTCCAATAATAAACATGGATAAATGAGTTGTAATCGCATGAATTGTCTCGCTTTTTAAAAGTTGTAGTACTGCAGCTCCTAAAACAACTGGTGCGGATAGATAAAAGGAAAATTTAGCCGCATCTTCTCGATTCATTTTAAGTCCTCTAGCACAAGCAATGGTTGTTCCACTTCGGGAAAATCCAGGAATTAGTGCAAATACTTGACTACACCCAATCAAAATGGCATCTTGAAGACTCATTTGACTTAAGTTCTTTTTCTGTTTGCTCACCTTATCTACTAAATAAATAATAATTCCCATAATTGCAAGTGCTAAGGCAATCAAAATATAATTCTTTCGGAAAGCCTCTTCGACAACATCTTCAAATAAAACACCAACAATAGCTGCTGGAATCGTTGCAGCAACAACATACCAGAACATTTTTCCTTCTTTGTCTTTGACACCTTTTGAAATTCCTTTGATAAACATCGTCCAAAAGTCATGAAAGAAAAACACAGCAATTGCGAGCAATGTTCCCAAATGTAGAGCAATATCGAAACTCATGGCTAAGTTACTTCCCATGGATTTTCCAATTCCAAAGACATCTCTAAAAATAATCAGATGGGCACTGGATGAAATTGGAAGAAACTCTGCAATGCCTTGAATCACTCCCAATATAAATACTTCAAACAACTCCATTTTTATTCATCTCCTAACTTATATCCAACCAAAGTTCCAACAACTAACAACAAAAGTCCAACAATAATTTCTATTTTCTCTACTTCTATTGGAAAAATAGACTTGAATAGCGTTAAAATTGAGGCAATCACAAAGCCTAAGACAGCATAATACGTTTTGACTTCGTACTTTTTTAGTAAAAATTCAATCAGTTTAGCAATGGCAACGACTCCAATCAACACCCCTACTCCAAATGGAACTAAAATTAAAATACATTCTCCCATATTTTTGAAGTGTGTTAATTTTTCTATTGTATTAATAATCGGATTGTAATAGCCTAGAAGCATTAACACCATTGAACCTGAAACGCCTGGAATAACCATTGTTGCAGCAGCAATCACACCAATAATCATTAAAAGAACATATCCACCAAAACCAAGGTTAGATAAAGTGATGCCATCACTTCCTGTTTTTAAAAGACTAAGTCCTAAGACAAAAAGCAAAGTAAGAATTAAAATGAATACACAAGAACCACTTATTTTTTCTTTTTTTACTTTTCTTGTAAGAAGTGGAACTCCTCCTAAGATAAGACCTATAAAGAAAAGAGTTGTCGCAAATGGAAAGAATTGTAAGCTTTCTTTAATGATTTTACTACCAATTAAAATAGCAAGGACTGCTCCCAATCCAATTGGAATTAAAAATCCCATTTTTTTCTTCAAATTTGTAGCAATATGACTCACTGTTTCAATCAGTTCTTCATAAATTCCTAAAGTCAGTGCCAAAGTTCCACCACTGACTCCAGGAATAATATTGGCAATTCCAATAAAAAAGCCTTTTAGTAAAAGTATGATTTTTTCTTTCATAAGTCGCCTCTCTTTCCTAGTATATTCATTATATCATAACTTTTCACATCTTAAAGAATTTATTTTTCAAAAACTTCCATTAAAAGAGGAATAACATGTTTTTTTCTTGAGACACATCCGTCAAAATAAGTTCCTTCAGATAAGTCATCCATTTTATAAGCAAGAGAAAGTAAGTCTTTTGCTTTACGATTAAATAATATATAGGATCCATTTTGAATAATATCTGTAATATATAGAGCAACAAGTTGATATTGATTGGCTTCAGCAACTTCATCTAATACATCAACATAAGCATCCATTTCTTGGGCAATTTCTTGAAAATTCATTGTAAAGAACTGTCCAACTCCAAATGTTTTATCATCAACTGTATAAAGTTTAAAGTCATTATAAAGGACTTCTTCTTTGCTCATTCCATCAAGAGAAGAACCGGCTTTTAATAAATCAAGTCCATATTTTTTATAATCAACTTCGGCTAAAGTGGCTAAGTCATTAACAGCTTCCACATCTAATTGAGTCTTGGTTGGGCTTTTTAAGATGAGCGTGTCAGATAAAATACCTGATAAGAGCATTCCTGCAATTTTTTTAGGAATTTCAATCTCTTTTTCTTTATATAAATAATAAACAATGGTACAAGTACTTCCAACTGCCATATTTCGAAAGTTAACAGGTGCATTGGTTGTAATGCTTCCTAAATTATGGTGATCGATAATTTCTAAGATCTCAGCTTCTTCGATTCCCTCAGCACTTTGCATTTTTTCATTATGATCCACTAAAATAACTTTTTTAGGATGCTTGTCATCTAAATCTGAAATTTTTAACAGTCCAAGACACTTTTGATTTCGAGTCACAACTGGATAATTTGTATGGCGTAATTTCTTATTAATTTCTAAAATATCTCCAACATAGTCATTTTCATCAAAGCAAATTGCTTCTTGTTCTTTGTTAAGAATTGTTTGAACATAATTGCTGAGTGATACTAATCTAGCAACATGGTAAGTATCATAATTGGTTCGAATAATATTAACACCATTTTCTTTTGCTTTTTGAATATGTGCTTCTTTCATTTCTCCATTTCCAACAATGATAATGAGTTTAACTTTTGAATCAACTGCATACTCAATGACACTATGTCTATCACCTACTATTAAAATATCACTAGGTGAAAGAGAAACAGTCGTTATAAAAGTCGTACTTCGATAAGATGCTACCAATAAGTTTCCTTGAATTTCTTCATCCTGTCTTACAACTTCTTCTCCTTTTAAAACAGAGAGAATATTTTGATAGGATGTATTTAAGTTTCTTACTTCTGCATTAACAAAATGATGTGCTAAATCTTTAATCGTTACAATTCCTAAGAATTGATGATCATTTTTAACAATTGGAACACCTGTAAGATTTTGTTGAAACATGTATAAATATGCATCATAAATGGATGAAGTATCTTCTAAAAAACACTTCTTATGATAGCCAATATCTTTTAGTTGCAATTTAACATCGTTTAAATAAGCAGGCTCTTTTACACCAAAATAATCTAGTGCATATTTTGATTCTTTATTAATTGCACTTAAAACTTTTGCTTCTGCTTTTACTCCTAATTGTTGCTTTAAATAAGCGAATGCGATACATGATGCAACCGAATCCGTATCAGGTTTTCGATGCCCAAAAACATATGTTTTTTCCATTTTTTTTCACTTCTTCCTTACATTTGACTTTGATTATATCATACTTCTTATTAAAAAGAAATTCATTTTTTAACAAGTTGCTTCGTCTGCGCATTAGACTCTGGTTTAAATACCTCTACGTTTTTAATAGGTTCATTATTGTTTTCTTTTCTTAAAGGAATTTGATAAGTCGATTCATTTAATATAATATCTTGATCTTGAAAACAGATTTGTTTAAGAACAGAAGATGAGATATAGCCCTTACTAAATTTAAGAGTCAATTCTAGCGCAGTTGGGAACGGATGAATAATTTGTGATAAAGATGGAATTTTAATATTCAATACTCCATCCTCTAAAGATGAGGCATAGCGATGAGAATGTCCTGATAAAAGAATGGGTGCTTGTGTTTTTCTCATCTCTTTATTTAGCGTTTGGTGATAGAGATGAATTTGATCATTTTTTATACAGATCAAAGTATTGGTAAATCCTCCTATAACAACATCATGTCTAAAGTTATGACAAGCTTCAAGAAGAGATAAAGAAGCGAATGATAAAGCACTCATATCATGATTTCCTAAAACACTAAAAGTCAGGATATTTCTATCAAACGGATATTTTCGAAGAAAGTACTCAATCTGTTGATATGGATTCGTTATCTTTTGATTGCCTTGAGTAAAGGTACCATCTATTAAATCTCCACCACACAAGATAATGTGAATTCCATTTTTTAAGCAATAGTTAAAAGCACGATCGACTAAGTCTAGTCTTTCTAAACTATTTCCAAAATGAAGATCAGATAAGACTAAAAATTTAAGCGTATTTTCATTTTGATTGGTAATAATGGTTTTATTTTGCTGAGAATTCTGTTCAAGTCTCAATTCCTTTGAAGTGGTGATTTTTCTATATCTGATTGTACCATCAGAGTAGTATTGTCTTTTAAACACAAAACCTTTATTTTTCAGCTCTAGAAGTAGACTATAGAGTTGCCGGTGATCGATTTTTAGGTTTTCACAAATTTTATTATGACTTTTTTCTTGATCGATACATTGTAATAACTGTGAAATTTTTTGAAAAGAAGCATGATTCTTTTCAAGTATTCTTCTCATTTTTGGAATAAGAATCTTATAAAATTGCGCTTTCTTTTTTGAATCTAGTTTTTGAAGATGCTCAAATTCTATATGGTGTAAATCATCTCCATATCTATCTTTTATAATAGCTTGCTCCTCTAAAGATAGTCCCCAAATGACTTCATCGATTTCTTGGCAAGAATAATCACTAAAATATTCATAAATTGTTTGTAGTTTTCTTGCCATATACTTTCATCTTCTTTCTTTTTCTTCTACAAAGTACTTATAAAGTGGCTTTATCGTAGCATTTTTACCTTGCTTTGACAACTCAATTTGGGAATTTTTTTAAACAAAAAGAAAGATTTTAGTTTCTTTCTAATTTTGATAATTAATTTGTTGTTTTTCTATTAAATCATAGCAAATTAATTTTTTACTCTCTAAGTTTTCATGGAAAAGATGAACAGCTGTTATTTGACTATTTTCATAAGTCTTATAATAATAGATTCCATCATCTAAATTACAGCAAGAACTATAAATTGTTATTTCATATTGACCATTTCCCATATCTACACATCCTCTTTGTTGATAAACAGACTCTAAAATATGGAAAAATTGACTAATACTTTCTATCTCTCCTTCTTTAGAAATGGAATTCATTCTCGTAAATGCAGCTTTAACAAATCGAGATTGCGAAGATAAATCTCCTGGAAGACCAAGTCCACCCATTCCTCGACTATATGTTTTTAAAGGAAGTTTTTTAGAAAAAGTATTTTCTGGTTGAGTCGTTGCTAAATGAAGATAGTTGTTTAAATGAAACAGTTGCATATCAAATGGTGGGTTATTGGTGAGTACTCCAACTTCATTATCATAGACATTTAAACCACTTTGAACACATTCTACGACAATGGATGTCTTTTGATCTGAGATCATCCAGTGAAGCGGAGATACTAAAAGATCATCACTGAAATTTGCCTGAATTAAATTTGTTTTAGTCAAAAGAGTCTTTGCCTCTTCTACTGTTGCGCATTGGGATAATACCCATGGAATAAATTCAAATGGGGCTATATTGGATACATTTTCTTTTTCTTCTTTATAAGAAGCATTTTCTGGGAAATTAAGCCCTGCCATAGAAAGACCTTTTTCGTTCATGGCATCATAATATAATGGATAATCATCTTGAACATATGCCATTCCAATTAAAGCATAATGATTTTCTATTTTTCTCTCTTTTCGAAAAGCAAATGAGTAATTTCGTGGAGTAATAACAACTTGTTCATGATATGAGTATTCTAAATCTAAATTTCTTCCAAAATAATGTTTTTTAGGATAATAAGTAATTGCTGTACACATCTTTATTTACCTTCTTTCTTTTTCTTTATATTTTTCTAACCAGTGTTTTTCCTTCTTTAAAATGACAATCTTCTTTACAAGCAAAGTCTGGAAAAGTACATCTTGCTCCATACATATACTTTTCAATATCTCTTGCCAGTGGATTTTCTGAGACTTCAAGAGCTTCTTCGTACTTAGATAAAGTATCTTTTGTCTTTAACATCATTTCAAGTTGAGAAGCACTACAAAGTCTTTCTTTACATTTTAAAATAAAGTCATCATATTTGCCGATTTCTCTTATTCTAACTAGCTCTCCTTGGGGATGAACATGACTTACTTTTCTCATATCTTCTAACCACTCATCCACAAGAATTTGCTCATCCATAAGAATGGGTGGAATAAAATACTCTTTTTCCGTTAAAAACTCCATTTGATAGTCGAGTGTTCTATGTCTTTGAGCTTGGGCAAGATAAGCAAGGGATGCTTTATATCCAGTAGAATATACTTCTCCAAAATATTCTTCTTTTCTATCTAAATCTTTACCAAATAAAGAAAGTTTTCTCTGTTTTTCATTTTTTAGTAGTCCCTCTTCCAAAACATTTCGATCTTGAAGTTTTTGAAGTACTTCTTGCATAGAAAGCGCAAGCTTTTCTTTAAAGGTACTCCTTTTATCACAAGTTTCAATATAGTCTCTCATCCAAGAAGCAAGAGAATTAATTTGTCTTAGTGATGTTGAATAAATCATTTGAGTTGGCATAAATACAGTTACAAAATATCGTGCATTTTCTTGCGCCAATTTTGCGATTTTACTAGCACTATAAATAGAACCATATTGTGATTTAATTTTCTCTTTCAATATAGTAAACCATTTTTCATAAAGATTGATCTCTTCCTTTGTAATGGATGATGCTGTGGATATCGGTGTATATCGCATAGACTTTTCACTTGCTGTATAATAGTGTTCATTATTGAGTACCATTGCTAATATTTTGGGAATATTTTGAAAATTAAAATGGATTGTGATATGGTCATAAACACTATGATGTCCATTATTTAAAGTCATATCTATACGATGCATTGTTCTTTCTAAAGGTTCATTTTCAAGATGGGAAAACCCCTCTTTATCATAACATATACCTGCAATCTTACCGGATAATTTTATTGCTTCTATTTTGTCAAATGAGCCATCTTCTTTTAAAAATTGACTTGGTAAAATACCAACTTTGATTTTTTTCTGTTCCATATTCTTCTCCTTTATTGATATTTCCCCTTTTTACAACTTTTTCATTATAACATATATTTTCAAGTCATAAAGCAACAAATAGCGAATTCTTTATAGCCAAACTCCAAATAGTATTCCAGCCATTGCTAAAATAAGACCAAAAATCCAAAATAATTTGACAATATCCCTCTCTTTCCATCCTAATTTTTCAAAATGATGATGAAGCGGCGTCATTAAGAAAAGTTTATGATGAAAAAGATGAAGCCAAAGCACCTGTAGGATGACAGAGAGTGTTTCAACAACAAAGACGCCTGCTACGACAAGAAGTGTTAACTCACGGTGTGTTAAGATTGCAATACTTGCCATAACGCCACCCAATGCTAAACTTCCTGTATCGCCCATAAATATACGAGCAGGATGTGTATTGAAGACTAAAAATCCAATGAGGGACCCAACTAAAACAAGAGAAAAGACGCCTAAATCTTCAAAACCAACCACAAAAGAAATTAAACTAAAAGCAACAAAGGCAATCGCTGATAGTCCTCCTGCCAAGCCATCCAAACCATCTGTTAAATTGACAGCATTGGAAGCCCCAACTAACAAGAATAAAATAAAAATTCCATAAAGCCAGCCCATTTCAAAATCAATATGAAGAGTTCCAACTACCCAAGATGTTTGACCGCCATTTTTCATATAAATATAGAAAAAAATCGTGGAAACTAAAATTTGAAAAAATAATTTTTGATACGTTGTAAGTCCTTCATTGTCATGGCGCTTTAAACTGATGAAATCATCTAAAAAACCAATAAAAGCAAAACTTACAAAAACAAGTAAAACGATTAATAAATTATCTGTATATGGAATCTTTTCCGTTAAAAGAAGAAATAATGTAACCAAGACAGTCGGCAGAATAAAAATAATTCCCCCCATTGTTGGTGTTCCTTCTTTTTTTCGGTGACTTTCTCCAACAAAAATACTAATTCTTTGTCCTACCTTCATTTTTTTTAAAAAAGGAACCAAAAAAAGTCCTAAAACACATGAAGATAAGAACCCAATCATCACTGCAAAAATTGCCTTTGTAAGTAGTAACATGTTTTTTCCTCTTTCCTTATTTTAGTATATCATAAAGTTTTTTTTGTTCCATTTTATTTGCAAGAATTGACAAGAATTGACATTTAACTTCCTAAAAGTAGCTTCACAGTAGCTCCTTCTTCTATTCTCTCATCTGACATAGGTGACTGACTCAGAACAATATCTCCACTTCCAGAATATTCTACTTGAAATTTCTCAAGCAATTGTGTAGCTTCTTTTTTTGTTTTTCCGATGACATTTGGAACTTGATAATAGACTTTATCACTCCAAATATAATCTTTTTCAAGTCCACCAGGTTGCTTTTCAATCTTTAAAGCATCGATAATATCCAGTAAAATTCGTCGTGCAATAGGTGTTGTTGTATAACTAGATAAAAGAGCTGTGTTTTTAGGGTTATCAATCGCAATATATAAAACAGCCTTAGGATCATTTGATGGAACAATTCCTACAAACGACATAATATAATTGTTGACTAGGTAAGCACCATTTTGTACTTTTTGTGCTGTTCCTGTTTTTCCACCAATTCGGTACCCATCAATATAAGCTGCTTTTCCTCCACCAAGAGCGACAACGCTCTCAAGTGCCATTCGCATTGTTTTGGATGTTTCTTTGCTAATCGTCTGACGAACGACTTTCTTTTTATTTTCTAAAAGGACGTTTCCTGTTTCTGGTTCTTCTATTGCTTTTAAAACATAAGGCTTTAATAAAGAGCCACCATTCACTGTTGCAGATATTGCTCGGACTTGTTGAATCGGCGTTACTGAAATACCTTGACCAAAAGCTGTTGTTGCAAGTTCAATATTTCCAACTCGATTGAGTGGAAAAATAATTCCCTTACCTTCTCCATTTAAATCAATTCCTGTTTTCTCACCAAAGCCAAACAAATCAAGATATGAAAACAATTTTTCTTTACCAAGCATCTGTCCCATTTTAACAAATCCTGGGTTGCAACTATTTTGTAAGACTTGTAAAAAAGTCTGGGCACCGTGTCCTCCTGCTTTCCAACATTTAATGCGCGCAGTATCTACTTGAACACTACCTCCATCATAGAAAGTATCTTTTTCAAGATCAATTAATTTTTCTTCAACAACAGCGCTTGTTGTAATAATTTTTTGAGTAGACCCGGGTTCATAACTTGCCCAAATAGGCAGATTTCGTGATAAAACTTCTTGACTATAATCTTGATAATGATTGGGATCATAATCCGGTCTTGAAGCCATACCTAAAATTTCTCCTGTGTTGGGATCCATCACGAGTGCAAGAGCCATATCTGGATTAAACATATCCACGACATTAGAGAGTTCTCTCTCAAGAGACTTTTGAATATTAATATCAATTGTCAGCTGAATATTCATTCCATTTTGAGGCTGTGTATAAATATCTGATAGAGAAAGCTTGTTTCCCTTAGCATCTGAGAAATAACGAATTGCTCCAGCTTCTCCTGTTAGATAACTATTATATTGAAGCTCAAGACCAGAAAGCCCTTGATTATCAATTCCAACATAACCAAGCGTATGAGAGAGTAAATTTCCATAAGGATAATATCGCTTTGCTTCTTTGACTAAATAAACCCCATCAAAGTGAAGCGCTTCTATTTTATCCGCGATTTCATAAGAGAGCCTTCTTCCCTCAGGATGAACACGTTCCATCGAAGTTTTTTTATAAACATGCTTATCCATCTCTTCTTTGCTCACGCCTAATATCTCAGCAAGTTTTTCTGAAACTTCTTCTTTGTTGTTGATCTGATTAGGAATTAAAACTAGAGAAGTCGTCGTCAAGTTATCTGCAAGAACCACGCCATTTCGATCTAGAATCAGTCCTCTTGGTGCTTCGATGGGCAAATTACGACTCCATAAATCAGAAGCAAGATGAGATAATTTCTTATAGTCAAATACTTGAACATAAAAAACACGCAAAACTACTAATAAGAAGCAGAAAAGAAAAATGAGAAGAACAATTTTCATTCGCATATTAATTTTTTTAATAAACATAAACTCACCCTGTTTGACTGTATGCAAACAAATTTGTCGAATAGAAGAAGAAAGAAAAAATTCACTTATCAAAGGAAATCGCAAACCTATTTACTCAAATGTATAAATAGATAAAACCTGATATTTTTTCTCTCTCATCTTTTTAAAACTAGATGTATATAGATGATTGTGATTCAAAAACGTTACTACTTCTTCGGGCTGATTATATTGAAATTGACTTTTAATTTCAAAATTTTGATCCAATATTTGAATATATTTATTACCAATCGAATCGCTTGTTAAAAAGTAATAATGATTTTCATCTCTATCATAATCAATTTGAATTTCTTCTTGATTGATTGCCTCTTTCTTTAAAAATTTCCCCTCTTTATCATAAATATATAAGAAATTATTACAAATAAGAAACAAGTTATTGCCAAGCTGTTTTAAGGAATAAGAAGAATATGGTTCGATATCTTTGCCTTGCTCTATAGTGAGTGATAAAGTAAGATTTCCATGCATGTCCAATTTATTTAAAGAAAGCATGTTCGGACCATCACCTTTTTCTATTTCATACAAATGATATATATAGTTTTCATCACTGAAAGAGATAGAGCGATTAGAATTTTCATCTGTTATCTCTGATTGAAATAAAAGTGTCTGTTCACCATCTAAGTTTACTTGAACATGCCTGAGTTGTTCTTCTACAAAATCTTCAGTGCAAAAGAGAAAATGATTATCTAAAGTACCTAAATATGTGAGTGAGGAAGATGATGATGAGGAAAATAAAGTTTTATTGTCAAGGAAATTTCCTTGCTTATCAAAAGTTGCTAAACAATAAACTTGATGTGTTTCTTCTTCTTCAATATCATAATTCAGCATATATAAAACAGCATACTTATCATCTATTTCAATGATTTCATTCATCAAAACATGAAAAAATGAAATGGGTTTCTGTTCAGGATTATCAAAGACGGGCTTTATCTTTTGATACCACTGCAATGTATTGTCACTTTTATATTTCAAAAGATAAATTGAAGTTATTTCTTCTTGATCGTATCCATAAAGAAAAAAGCCATCTTTTAAAGGATACATACCCTCTTCACTCAAGGGCTTGACTTGACTTGGTAGTTCATTTAAAACATATTCATCCTTAACTTGTTCCATTATTTTAGATGAGGGTGAAAATAAAAAATGATTTCCTACCTTTTTTAAAGTACCTGGACAAGAGTCTTTACTCATATAAAGATCATCAAACTTCATCTCATCAAACGAAAGATTTTCTTGATAAGTTTGAAGAAAGTAGTCTACTTTATTATAATTGCAAAAGTTGATTTTCTCATTTTGAAAAACAACGGTAAAATTATTTTCACGAAAAACTTGTGGTTTTGATGTCAAATATTTTTCTTGTTTTTTTAAAATAATCCAATAAAGAATGAATGCAATTATTAAAACAAAGACTAGAAAATAAATGATATAAATGCCTTTTTTATTTTTCTTTTCTTTGGTATCCATTTCAATCACTTACTTTCATTATAATCTTTTTCTTGGATTTCATTCTTAATATTATTATATCAAAATGAAGAGGCGACAAAGAAGAATTAAAAGAAAACAATGTCTATTTTCGTCAAAAAAAGCACTTATTTTGCAAGTGCTCCCATTGGATCCCATGGCTGTAAAAGATGGGGTTCTTTTTTTAAGGCTTCTTTCTCTTCTTCGTTTAAGTATTTTTTTAAAATAACAATCTGGTAAACATATTTGCTAAACCAAGAATCACTCATAACATAAAATCCTTCACTTCCAACGTCTTTTCCCCAACTGTTTTCAACACAATATTTATCTGCATGCATCTCATCTGTTAAGTTGACTCCCATAAAGACCATTGCATGCGTCATTCGACTTTCATAAGTATTCAATGCATCTTTTTTATCCAGTTGAAATGGACTTCCAAATAAGTTTTCACGGTCATAATTTTCAAGTGACATTTGTCCCATTTTTCGATCAAGATCTTTATCGACATCACACCCAAACCAAACGGGATAGTCGTCTTTTAATTGTGAAATCACAAGCTCTTTTAGTCTTTCTATTGGAAGATTGAGATAAGTAACAGCACTCCCTTCAACCACATTTCCTAAATATTTTACAGAATAGGTATCATAATAAGGTTTGTCATCTGTTGGAGCATTGATGACACTAACAAACTGATCTAAATCAAGTCCAACATATTTTTCAAAAAATTGTTGAGGAGTTAAATTTCTATCCACATGGTATTTTTCATCTTTATCGACATATTCAAAATCAAATGTTGTTGGAGGAAGTCCTAAAGAAGTGACAAGTATTTTATAAATTTCTTCTAAAATCTCTTCTTTTTTTGCATTTATCTCTTCTTTACTTTTGCCTTCATCATTTAACTTCCTTAAAATAATTGTTGCTTGTCTTAATTTGGTATCTAGAATCGTATCAAGCTCTGCTGTACTAGATGAGACTGCAACTTCTTCCATCGCACTTTTAGGAACAATACCGTATTTTTTTACAAGATTACAAAACATATCCCATTGTCCACCATCTTGGATTGGATCTTGCAATAAAAATGAAAGAAGTCGATCTTCTAGTTTTTCATCCATTGTCTTTAAAATGGTCTCTAAAAAGTAATTACATTTTTCCAATTTGTCATAAAACAGAGGATAATTTTCTGAAAGTTCAAATGTTTTTAAATGAAGTTTTTTAATAATTTGATATCGAAAAGTATTTAAGGAAGCAAACATCCAACAACGTCCACTTTGCTTTTGATTTGTCACTTCTCCCCCTTTTAGTCGAACAGAAAAAAGAGGCAAAAGACGATTTTTTGAATCGCTTTTTTTAGCAGTTTTTAAAATTCCATTTTCACAAACAGCATGCATTAAAACTTCGTTTTGAGGATCTTTTAAAAATTTTTCTTGCATCTGTTCTAATAATGTTTTTGTTATTTCCATAATATCACCATTTATAAAATGGGATAAATTTTCAAAAATTATACAAATAAAGAAGAAAAATTATATTTCTTGAATAACTGTGATAATCATTGGTTTGGATTCAGTCATTTTATAATAATATTTTCCTAAAATTTCACGAATGTCATTTTTAATTTTTGTATAATCAACTCTTTTTTCTCCAGCTGAAATATTGGATAGAATCACATCTTTTGCAATATTTTTTGTCTCCTCTAATACATCTTGATGTTCCTTCACATAAATAAATCCACGTGTTAATACTTCTGGTCCTGCGATGATTTCTTTTGTTTCTTTAGAAAGGGTACAAGATAAAATAATAATTCCATTTTCCCCTAACATTTCACGATCTTTTAAAACTAAATTTCCAATATCATCGCTTGAGTTTCCATCGATTAAAATTTCATCAACATCTATGTGAGTTTGTTTCGTCGTATCTAAAACACCATTAATAAAAGTGACAACATCTCCATTTTGTTTAAGAAGAATATTATCTTTTGGAATTCCTAATTCATGGGCAATTGTTGCATTTGCATATTGTTGACGGTATTCTCCTTTAACTGGGAAAAAATATTTTGGTTGCATTAAATTAAGCATCAACATCAAATCTTCTCGTGAAGCATGATGAAGAAGATGCTTTTTGCTCGATAAACTAACTGCGTTTACCCCAAGCATTGCAATCTCGTCCATCACAAGCGCGAGACGTTTTTCAATTCCTTCATAAGCAGGTTCTGTAATAAAAATCGTATCTGTTTCTTTTAATTTTATATATTTGTCAAAGCCTTTAATAATTTTTTCCAAATTGACAAAAGGTTTTTCTTTCTCATCGGATATTAAAACAACAGCATTCGAATCATTTAAGTTTGTTAAGTCTCCAATTACTTTAGAATCAATTTGTAAATATCCTTGATGAATTGCATTTAAAATGGTCGATTGTAACCCTTTTCCCATAATGACAATTTTTCGATGTGTTTTGGAAACTTCATTAAATATTTCCTGAATACGATAAAAATGTGCTGGAAAAACTGTAGCAATAATTCGTTTGGGATTTTTAGCTAGAACCTCTCCTATAAAAGAACTCACTCGATTGAGGGGTGAAGTATGACCAAGACGTTCTGCATACATAGATTCACAAAGAAGACATAAAACTCCTTGTTTTCCAACATAAGCCAGTTTTCCAATATCGGTATGGTATGCTCCTGTCATGGTGTGATCAAAAACAAAATCTCCAGTATAAACAATGGCTCCATCCTTAGTATATAGTACATAACAAACTGCATCTGGAATAGAATGTGTCACTTGAATTGGAAAGAGCACATTTTTTCCAAAAACAAGCTTTGAGTGAGGTCTTATCTCTTTTAAATTCTTCTCATACTTTTTTTCTTTTAAATCTTCTTTTAAAAGAGAAAGTGTCAGCTTTGTTCCATAAATAGGAAGCGTTGGAATTGATCCTAAAATATCTGGAACAGCCCCCATATTTCCTTCATGACCGTGTGTTAAAAAAATTCCTTTAATGCGTTTTTTATTTTTGATTAAGTAATCATAGTTTGGAATAATATAATCAATTCCTAATGTTTTCTCATTATCATATTTTAATCCTGCGTCGAAAATAAAAATATCTTTATCCACTTCGACAACATACATATTTTTTCCATTTTCATTCAGTCCACCTAAACTGAAAATGTTAATTTTACTCATAAGTTCTCCTTTCTTTTTTTATCTTCTCAAAAGCTTTCTTATTATAGCATAAAACCCCTTTATCTTCAACTATTAAGTGTTGGATTTTTTGAAAGCGCAACTTTAGCGGCTTCTTGCTCTGCTTCTTTTTTACTAGAGCCTACACCTGTTCCGTAAACAATTCCATCGACTCTTACTTCGACTGTGAAGGTCTTATCATGACTGGGTCCTTCTTCACGAATGACTTGATACTTTAGTGTTTTACTCGTTGTTTGTACAGCTTCTTGAAGAACGGATTTATAATCAAGAAAAAAGCAAATATTTGGATCTTTTATATAAGGAACAATGATAGAAAGTAATACTCTTTTTGCAGTTTTAAATCCAAGATCTAAATAAATTGCACCTGTTAAAGCTTCAAAAATATCTGCAACAATGGCTTTTTTGTATTTTCCACCATGATTTTCTTCACCATGTCCAACTAAAATATATTTCTGTAAACCTAAATCCATCGCATAAACATAAAGAGCATTTTCACAAACATAACTTGCTCTTTCTTTAGTAAGCTCTCCTTCATTTGAAGAAATATGACTATATAAATAATCTCCTACAACAAGATCTAAAACAGCGTCCCCGAGAAATTCAAGACGCTCATAATCTTTTTTCTTTTTATGTTCATTTGCATAAGAAGAATGAGAAAAAGCGGTTTCATAAAGTTCTTTATTTTGAGGTTTGATTTTTAATTTTTCAAAAAGTTCTTGCATCTTCTCTTCACCACTACCATTATACCGTGAAAGAAGAAAAAAAGAAACTTTTTTTAGATAGAATTATTTAAACGTATTCATCCATCTTGACATAAGTTCTCATCACTTATTTGAAAAACTTGTAAAAAAAGAAAGAAAATAGTACAATAACAATATGGTGATTAAATGAAAAGAATGATTACTTTTTGTATTCATATTTATCAAAAAATACCAGGTCCATGGCATCAAGCTTGTAGGCATATTCCAACTTGTTCTAATTATGCTTTAGAAGCCATTGAAACTCATGGAGCCATTAAAGGATCTTACTTATCTATCAAACGCTTGTTAAGATGCAATCCCTTTGGTAGTCAAGGTTATGATCCTGTCCCACAGAAAGGAAGACGAAAATGAAAAAAAGAAAAACTGGGGTTCAAATTTTTTTACTCCTTGGAATATTATTTTTAGTAAGTGGATGTAAAAGAGACAATATGGAAGATATTCAAATTGTAACGACCAATTATCCAAATGAATATATTGTAAGTATGCTCTATCAAGATCATGCAACAATTCGTGGAATATATCCAGATGGAGTTCAAGTTGAAAATTATAAAATTACTAAAAAACAAAAGAAAGATAGTGCGAATAAAGATTTATTTATTTACACTGGTCTTATTGAACGAGAGAGAAATCTAGCAGTCGAATTACTTGATTATAACAGTAATTTAAAAATCATTGATAGTTCTTATGTCCTTGAGAGTACCTATCAAACTGATAGTATTTGGCTCGATCCATCTTTTATGTTAATGATGGCACAAAACGTAAGACTCAGTTTAAAAGAATATATTGAAAACAGTTATTTGCAAAAAGAAATTGATGATAAATATGAAGAGTTAAAAGTCAAAATATCTGAGTTAGATGCAAATATTCGTCTTACAGCGGAAGATGCAAAATATAAAGATATTTTAGTGACGAACGAGGGATTAAAATTTTTAGAAAAATATGGTCTTACAGTTCATGTTATCAATGATAAAATTACAGAAAAAGAAAAAAGTGAAATTCAATCACTTATTCAATCGAAACAGATCACAAAGCTTTATAGTTTTGAAAATGAAGAATTGAGTAATGAAGCGAAAAAATTATTAGATATTCACGTCAATTCCCTAAAGACAAAAACACTTAAGAAGATAACTGTTTTAACGGATGAAGAACGTGAACACGAAGAAGACTATATTAGTTTAGTTGAGAAAAATATGGAAAGCATTAAAGAGGAGCTCTATCACGAATAAAGCTTCCTTTTTTTTGCTCTTAGCTTTTTTAATTTTTCTTTTTCTAATGGACTAACACGATAAGAATCGCACACTTTTTGAACAGTTTTTGTAAGAATGGAAAAAGAGATTATTTCATTTTCTAAAAATGAATAGGTTTTCTCTTGATTTTTGATAAAGCATTCACAAAGAAGCCATGCTTTTGCCATATCAATATAATACTCTTCCCCTTTTGTTTTTAAAATTCGCTTAAAGATTTTTTCCAAAAACTCATCTTCTACATAATAGTTGATTAAAAGAACAAGACCTAATCGCCTTGCGTAAAGAGCATCACTTTCTAATAAACGATCAATAAATGGAAGAAAATAATCTTTTTCTTGATTGACAATTTTTAAGCTTGCAACTGTCATATCACAAATAGCCCAATTATCAATTTTTGGAACAAATTGAATCATGGAATTGGCAACTTCTTCCCTATTTTTTAATTTTCCTATTACAAATCCTTGCATTAAAACTTCTTCATATGTTTCATCTTTCACAACTTTTAAATAGGATTGTATATTTTCTTTTGCGATAAAGTTTGCTTTTTTCCTCAATAAAGGAGTTCGAATTCCCATTATTTTATAATTTGTATTGACTGTTCTTTTCAAAAAATCAATATAATTTTTGTCTTGTTCCTTATAAATGTTTTTCCAAAAAATATGGTATTTATCACTTGTCCAGTTCATAATATTTCTCCTTATTCTTAAAGCCAGTAAAAAATGAATTTTTGAACCAATTAGCAATCAAAAATTTATTATATTAATCTATAATAACGATTACTCTACCGCACCAAGTGAAATCGTTTTTTCTACAAATGCCTTCACGCTTTCTTTATCAAAAGGCTTATTGAGCATATCTACAATTGGATAGGTAAAAGCTCTATCAATTGTTTCTTTATCATCTGCTCCAGAAATAATGGATACAGGAATCTTTTTAAATAAATCATAATATTGAAAATATTCAAGAACTTGAAATCCATCCACATTTGGCATGTTAAGATCAAGCAATAATGCTACAATGTCGTTTGAACGAGTGTTTACTAAATCGAGCACTTCTTTCCCATCATTTGCAAGTAAAACTTCAAATTGATCCGCAAAAACTTCATGAATAAAACTACGAATAATGTTAGAGTCATCTGCAACCAATATTGCTTTCTTCCTAGATTGGCTTCTATCAGCTGATGAAGTTGCATTACCTGTTCTTAGATAAGTGTTTGCAACTTGCATAACACGATTGGCTTCTTGAATTAACTGATTGAATGAAGAATTAACCACATCAACGTTTTTACTTTTACTAGCAAGTTCATGTTGATATGCAAGATCTGCTAAAATATTAAATCCTAAATATTTGGAATCACTTTTTAAGGCGTGTACTTCAATTGCATAATTTTCCATATCACCATTATTTTTAGCAGAAATTATTTTTTGCATTCGTTCTGTATATGAATTTAAAAATTCCTGCATAATAGAATTATACATTTCAATATCCCCTAATAATTCTATTCCATGCGCTACATCTACTCCATTTTGTATTAAAAAATTGGTATCTTTCATGTTCACCATCTCCTTAGTATTATTATAGCAAATGCTTTTCACAAAAGAAAGAAAAAAAGGCAAAGAAAAGAAGGATAAATAAAGTTTTCATCAAAATATAAAAACGCACTTTTATTAAGCCCGTTTTATTTTATACTCAGAAATTTCTAAGTTTTTTTATTAATTTGGTGCAAGAAAGGAGACTTGAACTCCCATGACCGTTAGGTCACTACCCCCTCAAAGTAGCGCGTCTACCGATTCCGCCATTCTTGCAAAGAACAATGTTATTGTATCAAAGAAAAGTAAATTTGTATAGCTTTTTCAAAAAAACTGTAGAAACAAACCAATAAAATTGAAGTTGAAAACTTTTGAAAGACAATTTTATATTAAACTCATTTGGATGAATTATCCAAAAGAAGCATTTTACAATCTGTTAAAAATGTGATACATTTATAACGTTATGCGAAGGTGGCGAAATTGGTAGACGCGCTATGTTCAGGGCGTAGTGGAATTTTTCCGTGGGAGTTCAAGTCTCCTCCTTCGCACCAAATATAAAAACATATTAAGACTAGAAAAACTCTAATTCTAGTTTTTTTATACTAAAATTAGAGTTCTTTAGCAAGTAAAAAAGAAGACTTTACTTTCATTTTTTTAAAACGAAATTTTTTGCTTCTTTTTTACTTTGAGCATCTCTTTCAAGATAACTATAATCTATTTTTTCAGATCCTGCAAGACGTGGCATCTCATCAATAAATTCAATATAAGTTGGAACTTCATAAGGTTTTAATTGTAAGGTTTGTCCATCTATAGAGGTCATTGGTTGTTGGAATCTTTGATAGAGAAGTTCTTTCATTTCTTCCGTTTGATCAAGAGGATTATTCAAAACAATATACGCTTTATTAACATAGAGTTTTTCGTCATCTTGAACTTTAACAACAGCGCAATCTCTTACTTCATCGAGCTTTGAAATAAGTCCTTGCACTTTATCACAATAGACTTTATTCAAAGAAGATGTTATATAAAATCTAGATTGTCTTCCTGTTATATGAAAATATCCTTCTTCATCAATTCTACCTAAAGTTCCAGTTTTATAATACTCTTTTCCATCTCTTTCAAATTTAGTTTCTCTCGTTAATTCTTCATTCTTATAGTAACCTTTGAAAACATGTCTACCTGCGACACAAAAGAGTCCTTCTTCTCCATATTTCTTTTCTTCCAAGGTATCTGGATCAACTATCATTGCAGTCGTTCCAACAAGTATTTTTCCTGCAGTTTCTTGTCTAAGTGGAACACCAACTGGAGTAGAGCCGATACTTACGGTTTCTGCATTTCCAAATCCATTTCCAATTTCTATTTTATCAGCACCATGTTCTTTAAAAAATTCTGTTCCTCTTTGAGCATGTGAAGGTGTTAGAAAATCTCCACCTGAAATAAAATGGGTAACAGAAGATAAATCTTGGTGCCTTGGAATATAGTTCATTGTTAAGTTTAATAAAGCAGGACTTCCAAAAACAATACTTGGTTTTTTCCCATAATAATAAGAAACTGTATCTTTGCTAATATCTGGTGCTAAAATAGCTTCCTTTCCCCATAAAAGAGAAGTAAGTGCAGATGTTACTAGACCATACGGATAACAAAATGGAACGCAAGTTAATGTAGATTTACCTGTTATATTTTCTGTATGGCTTGTATTCATTGCATAAATTTCAGCTGCTAAAATATTTTCATTTGTTAAAACAACTGATTTTGGAATTCCTGTTGAACCACTTGTAAATAAAATTAATGAATCTTCTTTCATAGAATGAAATGGTTCTAATTTGAATTTTTTAAATTGAGCAATACTATCTAAACTATTAAAGTCAATTTTATTATCGCTACTTGTGATATGATAATTATTTTGAAGAGACAATTCATTCACATTTTTTCGATCTAAAGTAATGATATGCTTAACTTTCGTCTCATCTTTAATTTTTTTATTGTATTCTTCATTTTTATCAAAATTGATAAGAACAGGTGATTCAAATAAATTTAAATAAGTACTTATCTCTTCTACTGGAGAAAAAGCATCTAAATATGTTGTAACAGCGCCAATTCGATTGCAAGCAAAATAAGCTGCTAAACCTTGATATAAATTTGGCATGGCAATTGCAACAATATCCCCTTTTTTCACGCCAAGCTCTTTAAGTGCCAATGAAATTGTGACTGCATCATCTACTAAATCTTTGTAGCAAGCTTTTAAATCTAGGCAATCTACTGCTATGTCGTCCATTCGACGCATACTTAGCAGTTTTAATAATGTGTAAATATTGACATTTGGAATGATTGGATTTCGTTCAAAATAATGAGCCTCTTGACTTTGTGGATTATCTATAGAAGCAAATCCTGTTAATTTTTGTTCTTTTTGATTTTTTTTCATATTTTTCAACTCCCCTTAATTTATTATTTTTTGAAAAAAATATCTTTTTCTTTAGTTTTTCTGTTACTAACTCGAGCTGATGGTTTCTATTTTCACTCAAACTTTAGAATTTGTAAAGATTTAATTGCTAAAATTTGGTAAATAATCAAAAGTGTGTTTCTATTTTTTCAACAATCTTTTAAATAAAAAAAAGCTGTTTCAAAATCAATCACTTCATTTTGATTCAGCTCTTTTTATTATAAATCTAATGGTTTACTCACATTCGTTTCATTAATATGATCAATTTCCAAATCATATTGATAGTTATCTAAATGAATGTGCAATCTTCTTATATATCCTTGTTCATCTAACGTAACTGTAAAAGTAATATTATCTTCAAACTTATTACCACTTTGATTAGATGCATAATTGTAAGCAACATTGGCATCATATTTTAAGATTGTAACGGTATATGTTGTTAAATTATCTTGTTTTTCAACTTTTGTTACATCAAATATATGGTTAAGGAAATATAATTCTTTTGGATTAAATGCTGTATGTTTTCTAACATTTTGCTTCCAAACATCTGAATCAAGTGACTTTGTCCAACTATCTTGATGATGTGATGGTGCAACATAATCACTTTCTGTATACATTCCATCTGTTCCTTTATAATAAGTTGTTCCATCTTGATTTTTAATAAGAGCTTCATTTTTTTCTTTATTGAACTGTACTTCCTTTTCTTGCGTTTTATATGTTGCACTTTCTGCATTTGTTGTTTTTTCATATGCTGCTTCGATTTGAGAAGCAATTTCTCTTTTTTTGGTTGCTGTCAATTCTTCTGATTTTGGATAGTCAGGAATCGTTACATTTCTTAACTCTTCTGGTCTTTGAACAGTCGTTGAATTAAAATTACCTGCTCGAAGTCGATAAGAAATATTTGGAATGGATTCTGATAAAACTGAATCATCCCAATCACAATTCATTGATACAATATAGCCGCTATGATCAACAGAAACATCAAGTTGAATGTCTTCTTTAAACATATTAGCTTTATTAAACTGAGTTTCTCCAGCTTTATTTGCAGCATCTTTATCAATTGTTACAATAAATGTTCGAAAAGCCAAGCGTCCTGATGGTAACTTATATTCTTTGACTTCTTTAATATTATATAAAAATCTAAGAATACTTATTCCAAATGATGAATGTAATCTACCTTCGCTTTCCCAATTACTTGCACCAAGTCTTTTTCTCCACCAAGATTGATTATAATAACTAGAATTAGAATGCCACTCATTCGTATATCTTCCAGCAATACCCTCTAAATAGTCTTCTCCTAAATCTGAAACAATCCATTCTCTATTTTGACCCTTATTGTATTTGATTTTTAAAGTTTCATCATAAAGTCCAGATTGTTCAGTAATATAATAAGCGCTATCAGCGTCCATTGTTTTCTGAAGTGCATTTTTTAATAAGTAAAGTAAATCTTCTTGATTTTCTTCTTTATCAGCAACTTCTTCTGTTGGACTTGATTCTTTTACTTCAGGTTCTTGAGTCGTAGAATTTTCTTCTAATTTTGGGGCTTCTTGTTGAGGTTTATCTTCAACTACTTCTGGTGTGGTTGAAGTCTGTTCTTTTACTTCAGGATCTTGAGTCTTAGACTCTTCCTCTAATTTTGGTTCTTCTTTTTGAGGCTCATCTTCTACTACTTCTGGTGTTTGTGGAGCCTGTTCTTTTTCTTCAGAATCTTGAGTCTCAGGCTCTTTCTCTAATTCTGGTACTTCTTGTTGAGGTTCATCTTCAACTACTTCTGGTGTTTGTGGAGCCTGTTCTTTTTCTTCAGAATCTTGAGGCCTAGACTCTTCTTCTAATTTTGGTTCTTCTTTTTGAAGCTCATCTTCAACTACTTCTGGTGTTTGTGGAACCTGTTCTTTTTCTCCGGAATCTTGAGTCTTAGATGTTTCTTCTACCTTTGGTGTTTCTTCTTGAGTCTTAGACTCTTCCACATCTGGTGCTGTTGGAACTTCTTCAGAATCTTGAGTCTTAGATGTTTCTTCTAACTTTGGTGCTTCTTCTTGAGGCTTAGACTCTTCTTGAGTTTCTATTGTTTCCTTTTGCGAATCAACTTGCTCAACTTCTTGAATTTTCTTATCAAGTTTTGGTAAGTCCAAAGTTAAAGAATCTTGAGCATTTACTTCTTCTACTTCAGACTCTACTGTAGCATCTTCACTTTTAACTTTAGTAGCAGATTTAGATGCCTGCTTCACTTTTTCTGGGACACTAATATGAACTTCCGCTTTCTTCGCTTCTAATAAGTTTGGCAAAGTAAAAGTTGCTGTTACCGTTAATAATGTGCCTGCAGTCAAAGCTGTTATAGCCGTCTTATTCATCACCATTTTTCCAAATAACTTTTTCACTTTGTTTCCTCCTCATATTTGTATTTTAACAAGTATAAATGACTTAGTCAATTGAAATCATTCAATTAATATTATATGTTTTAAACATAATAATTGCCTTTTTTTAAGAATTATTTCATTCTTCTTGATAAATTTCTTCTACAAGTGGAAAGACACTCCATGCTTTAGCCCAACCACAATAAAAAGCAAGCTGTGTAACCATCTCAATGACTTCAGCCTTTTTTAAGCCATGTTTTTTTCCAAGTTCCAAGTGTGCCTTTACTTGAGGATATAATCCTTGAGCCATTAAGGCACTAATAGTAATAATACTTCGATCTCTTAGTGATAACTGATCTTCTCTTGACCAAACCTCTCCAAATAAAACATCATCATTTAGCTGTGCAAATTGTGGAGCTAAATCCCCTAATTTATCCCTTCCAGCAGTCTGTTTTTCCATATTTTTCTAATACTCCTTCTTTTTTAATTTCTACTTTTCATTCTTCTTAACATTATTAAAAAAAGAATACCCACCTAGTGTAACTGCAATACTTGCTAAAAGAAAAAGTGATATGCGACGAAAATGCTTTTTTTTCATTCAATCTTCCTCTTCCTTTCTCTTAAGGATTTCAGTATCCTTATTATTATCATACAACATTTATTTTCTTTTTAACACCATCTTCCGAAAAAAATTTTCATCTAAATTCTAAAATAAGAAAAGATAAAATAAGCTAGAATTGACAAAGAATATTAACTGTGCTATTATACAACCGATTTGATTAAGGGGGATAAATTTATGGAAATTTTTGCTATATGGCTTGGAACAACAATTGCAAGTTTCGGTATGGAATTTGTTCAAAAATTAACAATATTTAAAGATATTGCAGACTTAGGATATAAAATGAATATTCAAGAGATTAAAAAATATCAAAACGAAGAGAATCAAAGAAAAGAACAATATTTCTCCTTTTTTATTCCATTTGTCAATATTTTACAAGTTTTTCAAAAAGCTATTCAATATAATAACAATAAGACTTTTTTGTTCAATCGTCTTCGAATCATGAATGCAATTGAAAAAATGTCTAAATTAGAGGAAGAAGAATACTTAAAAAATCCAACTGGTTTAACTGCTCTACTTCTTCCAATTAAAGTTGAAAAGCGACTTAGACGTGCGACTTCTATCAAAATTAATGACTACGGAAAAGTAAGTGAGTTTATTTGTGAATTTGGACCTGTTAAAGATGATATTACTATTTTAACAGTAAAAGGAGTTGCGTCTTCACTTACTCTTGAAGAACAAAAGAAAAAAATTTTTGAAGCACTTAATATCGTACAAGAAAACAGTCAAAACTTTGATACTGTAGAAGATCTAATTGAAGCAGCTAATAGCAAAACTGGGGTTGATATACACTATCAAGAAACCGGTGAAAAAAAGGATGTTTCTACTCTAAACCCACATCAAGATATGAGTTTACTTGAACAACAACAAGTATTAATGCAATTGAAAGAAGTATTCAAGGAACAACAAGTGATAAATGAAAATGAAAAAATGGAACAAGAAAAAACTCTTATCAAAGTAAAAAAATAATCCCTTTTGTAAACACAATTTAAAAAATTTGAGTTGTGTTTATTTTTTAAGTATATGGAATCCTTTGATACTTTTGTTCACAATTAGCATAAAATAATAAGGAGGAAGATTTTATGAAAAGAAAAACCTCAATTATTATTTTGACTTATAATCATTTAGATTACACAAAAAAATGTATTGAAAGTATTCAAAAATATACAAAAAAGGATACTTATGAAATTATCATTGTCGATAATTTATCTCAAGATGAAACAAGATCTTGGCTTCAAAAACAACCCTTTAAAGTTTTACTGAATGAAGAAAATGCTGGCTTTCCAAAAGGATGCAATCAAGGAATAAATCTAGCAGACAAAGAAAATGATATTTTGCTTTTAAATAATGATACAATTGTTACAACAAATTGGTTAGAAAACTTAAAAATCTGTCTTGAAAGTAGTCCCGATATTGGATGTGTTGGTGCTGTCTGTAATCAAAATGAAAATCAACAAGGTGTCTCCTTTACTTATAAGGATATGGAAGAAATGCAACAGCTTGCAAAAGAAAACAATGTTTCTGATTCTACTAAGTGGGAAGAAAAAGCTTTTTTGATTGGCTTTTGTATTTTAATTAAAAATGAAGTTATTCAAAAGATAAAACAATTAGATGAAGAATATACACCTGGTTATATTGAAGATAACGATTTATCTCTTCGAATTTTAGATTTGGGGTATCGTCTTTATTTATGTCATGATGCTTTTATTCATCATTATTTAGGAACATCTTTTCGAAAAGACTTAACAAAATTTTATCCTATTTTATTTAAAAATCGGGCATATTTTGAAAAAAAATGGCATTTCAACACGTTTGAGTTTGATCAAATAAAATCTGCATCTTTTCCTCTACTTTCTCCTGTATCTAATCTTTTAGAACTCAACTGTGGCATTGGAATTACACTTCTTAGACTAAAATATCAATATCCTAATATGCAAATAGATGGAATTGAAAAAGATGATAATAAGCGTCATTTTGCCCAAAAATTTGCAAAAGTTTATGCAAGTTTATCAAACATTTCCGAAAGTCGCTATGATGTTATTTTAATTGGGGATATTCTTGAGAAAGTGGAAGATGTTAACCTTTTCCTTGAAGAAATCAAAAAATATTTAAAACCAAATGGAAGCATTATCGGTGAATTTCATAATGCGATGAGTAGTAAAAAAATTATAAAACTAATGACTGGAGAATGTTATCAAACGTTTAAAGAACAGAAAAACTATTTTAGTATGAAAGAAATCAAACAAATTTTAAATAATCACAATTATCAGCAAATATCAACATTTTCTTGGTATGAAGAAAAAAATGACGATGAAATCAAATTCCTTCAAATTTTTGAAAAAGAATATCCTGATTTAAAATATACTTATTATACTTTTAAAGCAACCATTCATCACGAATAAATTTTATTTTACTCATTTTAAATATTTTGATAAAATTAAAAAGGATAAAATTAAAAGAGAATCACTATTATTACGGAGGAACTATGAGAAAAGATGTTACTTTTTTGTATGGGATTAAAATTGCACATAGAGGATTATATGATAATAAAAAAATTCCTGAGAATTCAAAATTAGCCTTTCGACGAGCTCTTTTAAAAAATATGCCTATCGAGTTGGATGTTCAACTCTTAAGTGATGATACCCTTGTTGTCTTTCATGATGAAAATTTAAAAAGAATGACTGGATATAACAAAAAAATTGCAGAATGTACTTTTGAAGAGATAAAGAAAATACCTCTTTTATCAACATCTTCTAAAATTATGAAATTTGAAGATGTCTTATCACTTGTCTCTGGGAAAGTATTATTAGATATTGAGCTTAAAAAAAGTGATCGAGCAAAAGTCCTTACTGAAAAAGTGCTGGAAACATTAGAAGAATATCAAGGTCCTTTTATTCTAAAGTCTTTTGATCCTAGATGTCTTTATTTTATTAAGAAAAAGAAACCAAAATTCATATTAGGATTACTGATTTCAATCAATAAATCTAAAAGGAAAAATTTAAAGCATCAACTACTGACACGCTTTATTATTCTTCCACTGATTCGTCCTGACTTTTTAGCTTATGATAAAAAAGGAATTAAAGAAAAATGGGTTCAACGTTTCAGAAGAAAAAAGCCTGTTTTAGTTTGGACTGTTCAAGAAAATGATCTCGAAAAATATCAAGACTTTGCAGATGGGTATCTCATTGAAAAATAAGATAGAGCTCGAAAGAAGTCTTGTCAAAAGAAAAACTTTTTTATAAAATATTATTAGATTGTTCATGTAGCTCAGTTGGATAGAGCGTTTCCCTCCGAAGGAAAAGGTCACGAGTTCGACTCTCGTCTTGAACACCATAAAAAGACAAAAAGACACACCTTACAAAAATGTGTCTTTTTTGATACTTGTTTAATATGATTCTTTAAAAATCACTTTGAGCTTTTCTTCCATTTCCTCTTTTGTAAACGGTTTTGCTAAATAATCAATAAATCCTTCTTCAAGATATTTTTCTCTCGCGCCGACGATTGCATCTGCTGTTAAGGCAAGTACTGGAACATTAAAAGATGGATCTTCTCTTAATTTTTGAAGCGTCTCTTCCCCGCTCATCTCTGGCATCATAATATCCATTAATATTAAATCATAATAATTTCCACTTCTAATTTTCTCTAGGCAATCTGCTCCACTTTCAGATGATGTGATTTCAAATCCAAATTTTTCTAATACTTTAGTTGCTACTTTTATATTGAGCTTATTATCATCTACAACAAGAACTTTTTTATTTTGAAAACTTTTTTCTATAGTTGAATCATTGAATATTTTTTCGTCGTTAGTCTCTAAATTTGGAGAGGTTAATTGACTTATTTTCTGTGGAATTCGTACCTCGAAAATAGAACCACTTCCAAATTTAGTTTCAACATGAATTTCTCCATTCATCATTTCCACTAATTTTTTTGTAATTGCAAGACCAAGCCCTGTTCCTTCTGCTGTTGAACTTTTCTCAATATCTAGTCTTTCAAACTTAGTAAACAGTTTATCTATATCTTCATCTTTAATTCCACGACCCGTATCTTGAACACGAATCGTTAATAGAGACTGACCACCTTGATTTTCACATTTTACAGATAAAATAATCTCTCCTTTTTCTGTATATTTGATTGCATTCGTGAGTAAATTATTCACAATTTCTTTGACATGGATTTTATCCCCTACGAACTCATATGGAATATTTTCTTGAAAATCCATTTTAAATTCAATGGGTTTAGAGCCAATTCTTGTTGCAGTTACTCGAGCTAGTTTTACAATTTCTTCTTGAAAATGATAAGGCATTTCTATAATTTGCATTTTATTGCTTTCAATTTTACTAATATCAAGTATGTTTCCAACAATTTCAAGAAGAGTTTGAGAAGCATTTTGAATATCCTCTGTATCATCCACAATCTCTTTTGGAATTTGATCTTTATAACTTGCAATATCAGAAGAAAGACCCACAATTGCATTTAAAGGTGTTCGAATCTCATGAGACATACTGGATAAAAAATCACTTTTTGCTCGATTGGCTTTTTCGGCTTGATCTTTTGCTATTTCTAGCTGCCTTACCATTTTTACATCCGGATTTTCAATCGTATTATACATAATTACACAAATAAGCGTTTCTACATATGTAATAATTAACAATTCTGGGTGAATACTTTGAATAATTATTGAAAGTGTTCCAACTACAAAGAAGACAAAAACTGGAATATATTTTTTGGTTTTTATATTTTTTAAATGTGTCATTAAAAGCAAAATAATCATGAAGACAAAAATCATGCTGACTCCATAGCAAAAATAAACACTCATTCCTGTTGTATAACGTGTTTGAAAATGATTTTCAATGACAAGATCAATAGGTAAAATATATGTTATTAAAATAATTAAAGTAGCAAGTACTACGAAAAGATTTTGAATAAAATTATTCAATTTAAAATTCTTATCAACTGAAATTCTAAAAATGTAATAAGTAAATAAACCCGTCCAACTCATCAAATAAACCAAATAAGTTTTACAAATAAATTCACTGATAAATGGATAAGAATGATAGATAAACGAAGCAAATGTGCACAAAAGTTCCAAAATAAGTCCGATAAAGTTTAAAATTATCAATCTTTTATATATTCTTGTTTCAACATTATTAATATAACCTCTTTTAAAAAACAAAATAAGAATCATAATTGAAAATGGTAATGCACAAATTGGAAAAAAGATGCCACTTCCCATAACAAAACACCTCATCATTTCTTTTTAATTTCATCTTTTTGAAAGTATCTATTCTTGAAACCTTATCAATGAAATCATAACAAATGAGATTTCGTTTGTAAAGAAAATAGACTAAAAAAAGAACATTGTTCATCCACTATACTCTTCACTTATAAGTTAATTTTTCTTCCTAAGAACTGACAAATTTTAATAAAAAAAATTTACAAATACACCTTATCAACTATATAATAATATTAAAAGATAAATGACTAATAAAGAAGTAAGAGGTGAAAGAAAAGTTTAATACTAAAACTTTAAACTTTTTATGTTGTTATGAAAAATGAGATAATTTTATTTGAAAATCAAGATGTTAAATTAGAAGTCAATATGCAAGATGAAACGGTTTGGTTAACTCAAAGTCAAATGAGCATGTTATTTGATAAATCAAAATCAACGATCAATGAACATATCAAAAACATTTATAAAGAAGGAGAACTTTTAGAAGAGGAGACAATGAGAAAATTCGGAAATTCCGAATTTAGTGATAAACCTACAAATTATTATAATTTAGATATGATTATTAGTGTTGGTTATCGTGTTAAAAGTAAAAACGGTATCATTTTTAGACGTTGGGCAAGTAAAATCTTAAAAGAGTATTTACTACAAGGTTATGCAGTCAATCAAAAACGTCTTGATTATTTAGAAAAAACCGTTAAATTAATTGATATTGCAAATAGAATCGATATCAAACTAACAGGAAGCGAAGCCCAAGAAATTATTAAAGTCATTGATAACTATTCAACTGCTTTGGGTTTATTAGATGATTATGATCATAAAACGATCAACAAACCAAATGGAACAATAGATAATCGAATGGTCCAGTATGATGAATGTTTAAAAATGATTCATAATCTACAATCTGAATTTGAAAGTGATTTGTTTGGAGTTGAAAAAGATAATGGTTTAGAAAGTATCATTAATGATATTTATCAAACATTCTCAGGAGATGATGTCTATCCTAGCATTGAAGAAAAAGCCGCAAATTTTCTTTATTTAATCGTCAAAAATCATGTTTTTCTAGATGGAAATAAAAGAATTGCTGCAACTTTATTTATTTACTTTTTACAGTACTATGGAATTTTATATAAAAAAGAAAAACAAGTCATTGATAACAATACTTTAGTTGCCATTACTCTTTTAATAGCAGAGTCTAATCCAAAAGAAAAGCCAATACTCATTGATCTTATTATGAATTTTTTAGCTTAAACTAAAGCGTTCATTCTAAAATTTAAAAATCGGGGTAATATTCAGCCTCGATTTTTATGAATTTATTCAAAATAAATTTGCTCTAAAATATAGTTTTTCACTTCAGAAATCGGAAGAGTAATCTGTTTCATACTATCTCTTTCTCTTATTGTTACTGTTTCTTTATCAAGACTATCTTGATCGACAGTTATACAAAAAGGAGTTCCAATAGCATCTTGTCTACGATAACGTTTTCCAATACTTCCTGTCTCATCATAAGTTGTTGGAAATATTTTAGAAAGCATTGAAAAAATTTCTTTGGCTTTCTCACTCTGATATTTTTTAACCAGTGGTAAAATCGCCACTTTATAAGGAGCAAGAGATGGCTTTAAATGAAGGACTTCTCTTGTTTCATTATTCTCAAGCATCTCTTCTTCTAAACATTCAGATAAAAGTGCTAAGACAAGACGATCACAACCAATTGTAGATTCAATAATATAAGGAATATATTTTTCATTCGTCTCTTGATCTAAATAACTTTGACTTTCTTTAGAATACTCTTCATGACGAGATAAGTCGTAGTTTGTTCGATTATGTGTTCCATTAATCTCACCCCAACCAAAACTAAACTGATATTCAATATCACACGCTTCTTTCGCATAGTGTGCAAGTTTTTCATGATCATGAAAACGTAAATGTTCCTCTTTTAATCCCAGATCTATTAAAAATTGTTTTGCATATTCTTTAAAATACGAATAAAGTTCGCTGTCGCTTCCTTCTTTGCAAAAAGTTTGGTATTCCATTTGTTCAAATTCTATTGTTCTAAAAGTAAAGTTTCCTGGAGTAATTTCATTTCGAAAAGCTTTCCCAATTTGCCCAATACTAAATGGAAGTTTTGCACGCATTGAACGCTCTACATTTAAAAAATTGACATATTCCCCTTGCGCATTTTCAGGGCGTAGATAAATCTTACTTTTTGCATCTTCTGTCACACCTCGATGTGTTTCAAACATTAAATTGAACTGCCGAATATCCGTAAAGTTAGACTGCCCACAATAAGGGCATGGAACTTTATGATCCTTAATATAGGCAATCATCTCATCCTGTGTCATACCATCTGCATTGGCAGCTGAGTCAAAATTATCTATCAAATTATCTGCACGATGTCTTTTTTTACAATTTTTACAATCAATTAAAGGATCTGTAAAACTACCAACATGACCGCTTGCTTCCCAAACTTTTGGATGCATTAAAATTGCAGCATCCAACTCATATGCATTTTCTCTTTCATCAATAAATCTTTTTCTCCAAGCATCCTTGACATTATTTTTAAGCTTTACTCCAAGAGGTCCATAATCCCAAGTATTGGCAAGACCTCCATAAATTTCACTTCCTTGATAAATAAAACCATATTGCTTGCAATAAGCCACTAATTGACCCATATCAAATTTTGTCATTTTAAACACCTCTTTCTTTTTGAAAAACACTCAATTTCTTCTTGTATTTTTTCTGGATTTTTTTCTTCAATTAACCACTTTTTCGCATCCGTAGAAAGCGTCATTCCTCTTTGAACACTCTCATGAAGGGAACAAAAGAAAGAATCATAAATACCATTATAGTTAAAAATATAGATTGGATATTCTCTTTGAAAGGTTCTCTTCTCTTCCAAAAACGTCCAAATCTCAGTAAAAGTTCCTATACCTCCTTCCAAGAAAAGTGCCATATCACTTTCTAAATAACACTTTCTACTTCTTTGCATTGTCGATGGAACAACATAGAATTTATCATTATATTCCGTACATTTTTTCATCTCTTCATCTCTTGTTTTATCAAGAATAACTGTTACCTTTTTTCCCATTTTTTTAAAGGTATCATAGCAAACTTTTAAAAGTCCTGAAGACATTCCTCCAACAACTAAGTTTACTGATGGAATACTTGCAAGGTTTTCAATCAGTTTTTGATAAGTATTGAGTGCATCTTGATCAAGCACATCTCTTGAACCACATCCTATAAAAAGTTTCAATCTATCACCTTCTAAAATAAACAATTTTTTTGAATCTTTATTACTACGTCTTGATAAAAGTATACTTGTTTTTTTCTTTTCTTTCAAGCAAATTAGAAAATAACTTGTGCGTCTTTTAATATCTAAATAAAAATATATGTTAGTAATTAATTTAAAATGAAAGGCAAAATAAAAACCTTATAAAATAAGGTTAAATTTAAATGTGGTGGACCCTGATGGACTCGAACCATCGACCGTTCGGTTATGAGCCGAATGCTCTAACCAACTGAGCTAAGGGTCCATTGCTCTATCAATATAACATAAATTTATTGATCGTGCAAGTACTTTCTCCATATGAATTTTTGCTGTCATTTTTCTATTCTTGCACCCTTTTACAAAAACTTTTTTATTGGCATACTCTAAAGTTTGTTAAACGAGAACTTGATTTTGAATTTTTCCCTTGATTTTTTTAGTATTGACAAAGTATTTTTTAAGAATTAAAATAAACAGAAAAATTTGTTCTATAAAAAGAAAAAACTCGAGCAAAAGAAAGGAATGTTAGTAAGCGATGAAAAAAGAACAAGATAAAGGTTTAGAACTAACAATTCAATATAAAAAAGTTAAGCTATTAAATAATTTTTTTCTCCTATTACCTAAACGAGCAGTCATTGGAAATAGTCTCAATATAGAAGGAGAAGAATTTTTTATTGCAGAAGATGGTACTCAAATAGAAGCTGCCGATAATATATCAAGCATTCAAGACGAAAGTGTAGATTATTTATTTGATCAGACAGACTCTTTGGCAGAAGAAATGGAATTTTTTGAAGAAAACTTAGATCATACACTGGATGAAAATGACTTAGAAGAAGTTGAACAACTCTATTTTGATTCATTTTACACCGATATTGGATTATTAGAAATTAACAATGATCAAATTAGCATTATCTACTTAGAAAAGAAAAAATTTATTTCTATTTTTCAACAACTCGATGATTTAACAGAGCAGTTTGTAAATGAACATGGACAAGAATTATCCGATATTCTTGCTTATGGACAATCTGTCAATGAAATTGCGATTAATATTTCAAATTATACTGCAAGTGATAATTCAGAACAAAAAGAGATTGATGTTCAAGAGTTAGAAGATTATGTCAATGAACGTATTATTGGTCACAAAGATCAGATTGAAGATATTGCTACAATTCTTGCCATGAATTATCAAACAAAGGATCCAAAAGAAATGGAGCACATTTTAGTCGCAGGACCAACAGGTGTTGGAAAAACAGAAACTTTTGAAATCATCGCCGAATACTTGAAAGTTCCTTTCGTCAATTATGCAACTACAACACTTTCTGATACCGGGTTAGTGGGTAAAGATGTTGAAGATATTTTAAAATATGTACTTTTTAAAGCAAATGGAAGTATTGAAAAAACAAAAAGAGCGATTATTGTTCTTGACGAAATTGATAAACTTGCTATTCGTGGAAATGATGTTTCTCAAGAAAGTGTCCAGCAAAATCTTTTAAAATTGTTAGAAGGACATACTTTTGATGTACGCTTAAGCGAGCAAATGGCAACTAAAAATATAGATACAAGTTTTATGTCTTTTATTGGATGTGGAGCTTTTTCAAATATCTTCACTCCAAGAAAACCAATTGGAATTCAAATAAATGAAGAACAGAATAATTCGTTTGTTGATCTTCAATCCTTTCTAGATTTTGGAATGATTCCAGAACTTATGGGAAGATTTGGACAAATTCAAATTTTCCAACCACTTACTGAATTTGATCGTTATCTCGTTCTTACAAAATCAAAAATCAGTCCATTCATTATTAAGCAAGGACAATTTTCTCGACAATTTGGGGTTACTTTACAAGCCGATGAAAGTTATTATCAAGCAATTCTTCAAAAAACAAATCATTCACTTATTGGACTACGTGGACTAAAAAATGCTGTCAATCACTCTTTACTGAAACTTGAAAATCAACTTTTAAAACAGCCTGGTATATATAAAGACGCTTTTGTAAGTGAAGAAACTGTAAAAAATGCTCACCAATATATTTTGAAATAGTCGCAAGACTTTTTTCTTTTACAAAGAATTTTTTTTAAATTAAGTCATTTTTTTGTTACAATGAATAAAAGAAAGAGATGAGATAAATGCAAGAAGAATTTTTAAATTCAATGGAAGAAATTTTAGGAGACGATTTTCAAAAATATTTAGATAGCTTAAATAAAATTCCAAGGAAGGCAGTTCATTTAAATACAACACTTTTAAAAGATAAAAATATTCTATCTTCTTTTTTAAAAGAGCAAGTTCCTTTTGATAGTACAAGTTATTTTATTGATGAAGAAAAACCTGGATTATCTATATTTCATACATTGGGACTTTACTATGTTCAAGAGCCAAGTGCTATGATGCCTGCCTTAGCTGCCAATATTAAAAAAGATGCAAAAATCTTAGACTTATGTGCTTCTCCTGGTGGAAAAACTTTGCAGCTTTCAAATCTTGCGCCAGATGGAATCATTTATGCGAATGAAATTAATGGAAATCGTCTTAAAAATTTAGTTTCAAATATTGAACGATTGGGATTAAAAAACGTCATAACAACACAAATGTCTAGTAAAGATTTAAAAAATGTTTTTCAAAACTATTTTGATGTTATTCTAGTGGATGCTCCATGCTCTTTAGAAGGAACATTTCGTAAAAATCCTCTTGCAATTTCATTATGGTCTAAAGAAAAAGTAAGAGAAATGGCTCTTATTCAAAAAGCACTTTGTAAAGATGCTGCTTCTATGCTCAAAAAAAATGGAATACTCATCTACTCCACTTGTACTTTTTCAAAAGAAGAAGATGAAGAAGTTATAAAAGATGTAATGAATAGTTGTCCTTTAAAAATTATTGATGGCAATAACTCTTTACTTCGTTATACAAAAGATGGACTTACTTGTTATGGAGAAGATTTAAAAAAAACAAGAAGATGTTATCCTTATTTAATTGGTGAAGGACAGTATTTTGCAGTTTTGCAAAAACAAGAAGGCGATGAAAAACCTATAAAAAATGCTCTAGAACCACTAAATAAGCAAGAAGAAGAAATTGTAAAAAAGGAATTAGAAACTTCTCTTTGGGAAATTCCTTTTCATATTTATAAATATCACTCACAAATTATTGCAGTTCCTAAAAATTTAAAAGATGTTCCTTCTTTAAAAACACATACTTGTTTTGTAAAAATTGGTGACATCCGAAAAAATAGGATCATTTTCCATCATCAATTTGCAAGATGTTATGGAACCTATTTCAAAAATAAAATTAACTTAAAACAAAATGATCCTTTGATAAATCAATATTTAAAAGGACATGAAATTTCTTATGATGTAGCAAATGGATGGGGTGTTTTATTGGTAGAAGGTTATCCACTTGGACTTTATAAAGCAAGTAATAAAAGGATTAAGAACCACTTTCCAAAAGGTTTACGGATATAAAAAAAACTTCACTTGGAAGCTTTTTTATTTTTGTAGCATATTTAAAAGATTGATTTTAAACATATCTTTTTCTGGATTGGATTTAGAAATCATAACTCCTTTATATGTAGATAACTCAGCACGATGACCTTCATCTAATATACCTTCTGGTGTAATATTTGTCAGTAAAATCACTTTCTTTTCTAAATAAACTGTATAATGAAGGCGTATTTCTCCATGAACTTTTGCAAAAAGAGCATCTGTTGGAAGTTTTAATTCATAAGATTCTGTCTTATTCTTTTTATCTTCCCCTACTTTTTCTCCTAAAAATGTTCCTTTTCGAATTGCTGGATAATATTCAAAAGTTAACTTTTTATAAGCTAACATGTTATACTTACGTACTGAACGTTCTTTTTTGCGAAAATCATTTTCATCTAAATATTCAAATATGTAACTCTTTTCCATATTTTAACCCCCCTATATTAAGCCCTATCTTCCGAAGTTGGCTATATTATAGCACATTTACCCTTATTTGTCAAAGATTTCCTGCAATTTTTGTTCTAAAATTGAGTAAAGATATGTCCTCGTTTTAAGTCCTGTTCTTTTTTCAATGACTTTTTTATAACCAAGAAGCTGTTCATTATAAGCTTTATCCTTTATATTTTTCAATTTATAGTCAAGAATGATTGCCTCATCTTCTTTAAGAATCAACAAATCAATTATTCCATGATATATTTTATTATCTAGTTCTTCTAAAAATTCATACTCTCGGTAGATTTTTCCGTTTTTATTTTGCTTCAAAAAGTCACTTTCTAAGAATACTTGAACACTTTTCTTTAAATCATTCGGTAAATCCAAGCTATCATAGTTAGGATTTTCAAAATCAATTCGTTCAAAAATTTCGTGCATTTGAAGACCCAACTCTACATTTTCTTCTTGGGAAAGAGAAAGAGGATTTATCATTGTTTTAGATAAACGTGTTGTATCTTTCTCTTTTAAAGACGAATTATCTTCCTCCTTAAAAATTATTTTTTCTTGTGGATTCAGTTTTATTTTCTCTAATCGTTTTGGAAGAAGATAGTCTTTACTCATATTTGGAATTGTTTCAATTTTTACTTCCTTTTCTTGCCATTGTGGATAAAGGAATAAAAGCATTTTCTGAAAGGAGAGCATTTCTTCTTTTGCAATTTTCTCTTCTGTTATTCTAGGAGATACAATAATCATTTTTTCTCTTGCACGAGTAAGAGCTACATAAAATAAGCGAATTCGCTCACTAATTTCATCTTCTTTTACTTTATCTTTAAGTAGAACCTCACAAATTGTTTGATGTTCTTCGTCCTTTGTCACGATAGGAATTAATATACCATAATCTGGATGAAATTTTATTTTATCTTTTAATTCTTGAAAATTAAAAGAATGATTAAAGTCTGCAAAGTAACAAATAGGAAATTCAAGTCCTTTTGATTTATGAATACTCATTAAATAAACAGCATTTCCCTCTTCTTTTTGATAAGAGACACCCATTTCAATTTGAGTATCAATAATTTCTTGAAGAAGAGACAAAAAATCATCATTTGTCTTTCCTTGATTTGTCAAAGTTGTCGCTAAATGATAAATGTATTCCATTCTTTTTCGAAAATTTTTAATATTTCCTTTTAAAATGAGTTTTTCTTCGTAGTGCGTTATCTCAAGCAAATAGGATAATAAAAGATTAGGGGTTGTCGTATCATAAAATTCCACTAAAGAAGAAAATGTTTGATAAATTTCACTTTCAAAAAAAGTATTGGTAGTTAAATAATCATAAAGCTCTTGATCAGACATTTGATATAAAAAGCTTCTTGAAAGAGATGCGAAACAGTGTCTAAATTCACTTTGAAAATTTTTTTCTTTGATAAGCTTTATCATAAAAAACATATTTTTTAACAGTTCTAAATCAAGTTCTCCTAGTAGTTTTTCTTCCTTTTCTACTGCAAGAGGAATTCCTAAATACTCAAAAATTTTTTTGACTGTATCAAAATATTTACTTCTATCTAATAAGATGGCAAAATCAGAATAAGTTATTGGGCGAAGATGTCCACTATCTTTATCAAAAACTTGATATCCTTCTTTCATTTTTTCTTGAATATCCGCACCAATAATAAATATTTCCTTTTCGTATCCTTTCATCTCATCCTCTTTATTATCTTCATAAGTATCTACTTCTAAATAATAATTTTTATCTTGCTTTTCTTCTAAGTACAATTTATTTCCAAATATCATGGCATGTCCATCTTCATAAGTAACTCCACCAAATTTATCGTCCATTAGCCTTGAAAACAAAAGGTTAATATCATCAAGGACTTCACTTCGAGAGCGAAAATTAGAAGACAAATCAATCGCAGAACCACCTTCATTTTTCTTATAATGATCATATTTATTCTTAAAAATCATTGGGTTGGCATTTCGAAAGCGATAAATCGACTGCTTCATATCACCCACCATATAAACATTATTACTTGAAATATAAGATAGAAATGCTTCTTGAATATCGTTAGTATCTTGATACTCATCTACCATAATTTCATCAAATGAATTCATGAGTTCTTCTCGAATCTCTGGATAGTCTTTTACGGCAGTAATTGCAAGACGAGAAATATCCATAAATGTATATAAGTTTTCTTGTCTTTTATACTTCGTAAATCGCTCATCTAACTCTTTGACAATTTTTAAAAGAAGAAGCGTGTTTTCCTTTGTATTTAAAATTTCCTGTATCATTTCTTCTTCATCTTCATAGCTGCATAAAGTTTTAAGTTTCTTTAGCAAATCACTCAGTCTTTTTTTGCTTTCTTTTACCGACTCATCACATCCTCGAGGAAGAGATGGAAGTTTTATTTCAATGTTTTCTTTAATATTGTTATAGTCTTTAGATTCCAAAAGAGGTGTTACAACTTGCAGTAATTTTTCTTGAAATTTATTTTCAGTAAGTGAGAGCAAAGTCTGACATTCACAAGAAAGTCTTTGATGGACCTCACCTATCTTTTCTAAATAAGCATTTTTTAAAGAGTGGATATGTTCTTCACCATAATAGTGCTCTTCATAAGTTTTAAAAACATTTTCTTTTTCTAACAACTTTTCAAAAGCATCATCTAAGCCTAAAACATACTCTTTTAAAGTGGTATCATCTTTTAAAACAAAAGAATCTAATAGTTTTAAAAAATCTGGATCTTCTTTTTCATAAAGTTCTTCAAATAATTCTTCTAATATTTTTGTCCGTTCAAGATTTAATATTGCTTCTTCTTGAATCTCTATCTGACTTGAAAGATTTAATAAAACATGATACTTTTTTACAACAGATAATGCAAAGGAATCAAAGGTCGTTATATAACTATTATCAATCTGATCCAAAGCTTCTTTTAAATTTCGTTCAAATAATTTTTTTCGGATTCTCTCTTTCATCTCTGCTGCTGCTTTATTGGTAAACGTTAAAATTAAAAGTCTTGTAATTGGAACGCCTTGTTTTATTTTTCGCAAAACGCGTTCTGAAAGAACAGCTGTTTTTCCACTTCCTGCTCCAGCACTGACAATTATATTTTCTCCTTCTTGATCTATTGCTTGCTGTTGTAATGCTGTAAATTTCATTGTTCAACCTCCTCACCTTGTCCAAGTGTAATAACATCTTCCTCTTGTTGAAAGCAAACATCTTTAAAAGGACAATATTTACAACTAATATTTTCACCCTTTAGTCTTTTCGGATTGATTTGAAAATCACTTTGTAAAATTTCATCTTTCATTTTCAAAATTTGTTCATAAGTTTGATTGAGCATAGACAAGCTTTCCTCTTCAGTTAAAATTTTACTATTTTTTGAAAATCCATTCTGTGTCACTTTAAGTCCTTTGATAACTTCACTATTTTCATAAGTTTCATCAAAGATACTTAGTGCTTCTTCATTATCTGTCACATATCCACGCAGTTTTAAATTGGATAGTTTTGTCTTTTGATCTTTACTAGGAAGCAATAACTGTTGATAAAATAGACCTGTTAGTTGGGCATGAGGTAATAATTTGCTTTTCTCAAGTAAAACCTGATAAAGAGGCAGCTGTAAATAAAGTCCATCTTTTATATGATCTAAATCAAGGGTTACACTTCCTGTTTTATAATCATAAATAGCATAGTAATTGGTCCCATACAATTCACAAAAAGATATTTTATCAATAAATCCTTTCAAAAAAACATTATCTCCAAGAGGAATTTCAATTTTTTGTTCAAAAAGTCTTTTAGAAAAAGCACTCTTACTATCTTGTTCTTCTATAACAGGGATAATAAATGCTAATTCTTTTTTTAATCTTTTTAATAAAACATGCTCTTTTTGAGAGAGTTCAAATCGAGAGATAACCTCATTCCATTTTGATTCAAAATCAAAAGATGCATCGTAAATATGTCTTAATACTTCATGATAAATACTTCCTAAAGTTGCTGGAAAAGTCTGCTCATAACTATCTAATTTTAAAATGTTTTTAGCATAAAACTTGAATTTACATAATGCATAATCATTCAGACTCGTATAAGAAAGATAATAAGGGGTATCCTTTGGGATTTGAAAAGATACTTTCCTATATTGGTGTTGATATTTTTGATAAGGAAATTCTTCTATAGAACCGAGTAGTTTTTCTAAATCTTCATGCTTTTCTCCATACGTATAAAACTTATCTAACATCTCACCTGCTTGAATACTACTATAAATACGACTAAATTGATAATCCAATTTATCATTTTCAATCACTTGCATCCCCTCTTCTAAGATACAAGATGAAGGATAAAATGTTCCTGAGAAAGCACTTATTCGATAAGAAAGGAAAAGATTCGGAATACTTTTTAAAAGGTGTTTTGTTACTTCTTTATATTTTTTATTTTTTTCTAATGAAGTCATTGCATTCAATTCTTGAATATCACTATCGCTCAAATAATTTTCATCTTTAAAAACTTTCGGTAAAATATTTTGATTAAATCCTATAACAAAGACCATTGTATCCTCTAAAGGAACTAAATGATAAAAGTCCATTATCGCAACTGCATCTTGATAAGACACTTCATCTAAATATGTTTCACGAAGTGCATCTTCTAAAAGAAGTCGATAACACGAATTATCTTTTGGAATATGTAAAAGCCTGTTTTCAATTGAAACAATTTTTTTACGAATGCTCATATCTTTTACATCAGAACTATTCAGTGTTTTTAAATAATTCTTAACCATTCCAGTAGCATATAAGTTATGCTTTACTAGCCCTGTTACTGGTATTTGGAAATCTTTAAAAATTTGAGTAATTAAATAAACATCATCTTCTTTTACATTCGCAAGAATTATCTTTTTGTATGGAATTTTTCTGCTATCATGGAGCTCTTTTATCTTACTTGCAATCAATGCAATTTCCATTTCTTGATTTTTGAAAGCATGAACAGGAGGATAAGTAAATTTTTCTTCATAAGAGAGAATTTGAGCGTTCACTTCTTCTAAAACTGCTTTTTGATAATTTTCTAAATAAGGATAGCCAAGGACACAAATTTCATAATTTTTAAGATAGTTCTTAAACGAAAGATCTTTTTCTAAAAAATGATTTTCTTCGAGTTCTTGATAAAGTTTCTGTAACTCTTTTAGTTTTTTATTTTTGTAATTCTTTTTAGGATCAATTAAGTAAAGTAATGCAAGTTTTTCTTTCAGTATAGAAAGATTTTCTTCTTTTTTTTCTAATAAATAGAAAAGTGCTTCTTCCCTTTTGATTTTAAAAAGATAGTGCTCAATAAACTCTTCTAATGACAAAAACGAAATTCGAAATATTCCTTTTTTGGTTGCAATTTTTTTTAAAATCTCTTCTCTTACAGCATATGGCACAATAAAAAGAACATTATCTTTGATATATTCATCTAACATATTCCACTCTTCTTTCTATTGTTATTATACTAAAATGAAAGGTATTTTTACAGGGATTTACACATCTTTTTTCTTTTCTTTAGAAGAAAAAAGAACTTTATGTTTTTTAAAGTTCTAGGCTCTTATGGATTCAATCTTGTTGGTCCACGATAAATATAAGTTGCTTCACGAATATTATCAATTTCAAATATTTGCATCATAACTCTCGCAAGACCAAATCCAAACCCACCATGTGGAGGACAACCATACTTAAAGAAATCTAAATAGAATTCAAAATCTTTCGGATCAAGTCCTTTTTCCTTAATTTGTGCTTCTAACACATCTTTTCTATGTTCTCTTTGAGCTCCTGTTGTGATTTCTAATCCTTTATAAAGTAAATCATAACTATCACTATATCCATCTTTATCTTTCATATGATAAAAAGGTCGTGCAGAAAAAGGCCATTTCGTAATAAAAACAAAGTCACTATTGTATTTTTCTTTCACATATTTACAAATAAGTGCCTCTTCTTGTCTTTCCAAATCATCTTTTCTATCACTTTCAAAATGATACTTTTCTTGAATAATTTTCTTTGCTTCTTCTAAAGGAATACGTGGAAATGGGGCTGTTGCATCAGTGATTTCAATTCCCATTTTCTCTTTAATTTCTTCTCCCATTTTTTCTTTTAACTCGCGAAAAGCATATCGAAGCCACTCTTCTTCCATATCCATAACATCACTACAAGATGTAATCCATGATATTTCAGCATCCACCATTTGAATTTCTGTAGCATGGTAAGATGTATGAGAATTCTCTGCTCTAAATGCTGGACCTATTTCAAAAACTTTTCCAAAATTTGCAGCCATAGCCATTTGTTTATAAAACTGTGGGGATTGTGAAAGACATGCTGGTGTTCCAAAATAATCTAAATGAAACACTTCAGCCCCACTTTCAGCTGCTTGAGCACATATTTTAGGACTATTTATCTCAATAAAACCATTTTGATACCAATAATTACGCATTGCATTTAAAAGAAGAGTCTGAGCTCTAAAGAAAAGATTGTTTTCTTCTCTTCTTAAATCTAATAAACGATAATCCAGTCTTGTCTCTCTAAGTGCTGCATCTTTATTTTTTATATCAATTGGCAGTTCCATAGGTGCTTGAGACGTTATCTCAATTTGAGTTGGAATAAACTCCATAGCTCTTAATTTAACTTTTGGACTATCTAGAAGTTTTCCTTCTACTTTGACAGTACTTTCTAAAGATAAATTGGAAATAATTTGCACCAGTTGCTTATTCTCTTCATTTTTTTCAACTGTCATTTGAAGCTTTCCTGTCTCATCTTTCAAAATAACAAATTGTACATATTGTAAATCTCTAATATTATCAACAAATCCTTGTAATGTAAGTTGTTCTCCTTTATGATTTTCTGCCTCTTTTAATGTAATTCTCATTCGTTTTCCTCTCCCTTATCATGGCAACAATCACATCCGCATTCTTCTTGAAGGAGTGAAAGCTGCTCATCTAAATAATAAATCAACATATTAATAGATACCATCTCTTCTTCTTTGGTATGGTTATTCTTTACTTTGACTTCATTGTTATCTAACTCTTCACTATTTAAAATAATGAGAAACGATGCTCTAAATCGATCGGCTTGTTTAAACTGTGCTTTTAAACTTCTTCCTAAGTATTCTGTTTCAACTCTAAATCCTGCAAGTCTTAATTCTTGAGCAAGATAGACAGCATATTTTTTTTCTTCATCATTTACATACAAAAGAAACGCATCTATCCTATCATCCTCTAATGAAATACCTTCCTGTTGCATAGCAAGAGCTACTCGATCAACACCGGAGGCAAAACCTATGCATGGTGTAGAGGGTCCACCTAATAATTCAACAAGACCATTATATCTTCCTCCACCACCAATTGCTAAGCTTTTTCCATCGATTTCACAAGTAAATTCAAACACCGTGTGACTATAATAATCTAATCCTCTAACAATAGTTGGATCGACTTCATATGGAATGCTTAATAAATCAAGATATTCTTTTACGCTTTCAAAGTGCTTTTTGCTTTCTTCGTTTAAATAATCTAGTGTCTTTGGAACTTGTTTTAAAATTGGATTGTCCTTATCTACTTTGCAATCTAATATACGAAGTGGATTTTCTTTAAGTCTTTCTTGGCAGTCTTCACAAAATTGTCCAATATGAGGCTTTAAATAGTGAATCAATTCTTCACGATATTTTAATCTTGATTCTTTATCCCCTAATGAATTCAGTTGAACTTTGACATTTTTGAGTCCTAATATTTGATAAACTTGGTACCCAAATGAAATTATTTCTGCATCGGAGATGGGATCATTTGTTCCTAAAATCTCAAGCCCAAATTGTGTCAGCTCTCTATCTCTTCCTAATTGTGGTCTTTCATAGCGGTACATTGTACCATTATAATAAAATTTAACGGGTTGCACTGCATCTCCATACATTTTGTTTTCGATGTATGCACGAACAACTCCAGCTGTTCCTTCTGGGCGTAAGGTAAGATTTCGATCACCTTTATCCTTAAAATCATACATTTCCTTTTTTACAACATCAGAAGTCTCTCCCATACCTCTATGAAAAAGTTCACTGGATTCAAAAATAGGTGTTCGAATATACTGATAATGATAGACTAATGCAAGCATATCAACAACTTCATTGATTTTTTGAAAATATTTTCCTTCTTTTCCATAAATATCATAGCATCCCTTTGGTTTTGTAATCATACTTCTCCTCCTTAATAGAACAAAAAAGCACCATTGAAAGGACGAGTTTCCCCGTGGTGCCACCTTAGTTATTTCTTAAAGTCTTTTAACGCAAGAATTACGCCTCTTGTTTTTATAGGGTGTCTTTCGAAAAATAAACCCTCTATTTTCACCAACCATAGAGTCTCTTTTTAATTTATTTTTTCTAGTTTTTCCTCAAGAAGTTAGTGTTATTATACATAAAATTATTGTATTTTTCAAGAGATGAACAGAACTATTTTCGCCTTTTTATTGAAAATATTCAGATAAATTATGGGTATTTCCAGAAGAGTCAATTGCAACTGTACTGATAGCGCCCGCACCATTTTCATTTCTAACCTCGGTAATATTTGATAAGTTGGTAGATGCTGGACTCAATTGATTAGAAACGATATTTTGGAAAGAAATAACAGATAAAGTCCCATCCTCTTTTAAGAGTGCTAAACCTTGTTTACTTGGGATGAGTGATTGTCCTTGCATTACAGAGTAGACACTTTTTACATTCGAAATGTTTATCTTTAATCCTAAGAAATGAGAGTTTAGCGAGCGACTATATCGATAACTTTGACTAACATTAACAGCCTCATATTCAAGACCATCAAAAGAATATTCTTGATAAGAATTGATAAGGTTATTTAAAGATGTGCAATAGTCATTATACATGCCATTATAAGTCCCAAAATTAACAGGACATGGCTCAAAGCTTACATAAACATCTCCATGGTGTACAATCACAGTTGTAGCACTATCCGCATAACTTCCACTTAAGACTTTCAAAGAATTCTTACTTTGATTTTGATCGCTTTCCGTTTTATCTTCATCTGTTTTAGAAGAAGCTTGTTCTTCTCTACTTTCCTCTTTATCCTTATTTTTAGTAAAAATAATTTCTTTATCATAAAGAAGATATACACCCATTCCAAGAATAATGATAACTAATAATACAATCACTCCATAGATTCCTTTTGAAGTTTTTTGGTTATTTTCCATGCTTTCACCTCAATTGTTATTATAACAATTATTCTCATTTTTAAGGCTTCAATTTAAGTGTTTGGACAAGAGTTGACACTCTTTTTTGGATACCACTTTTTTAAATAAGGTAAAAGAACTTTTAAGACAACAAGAATAGGTGTGGCAAGAACAAGTCCTAAAAAGCCAAAGAAAGTACTGAGTACTGAGATAGAAATCAAAATCAGCCAAGAAGGCAAAATCAGTGTTTTTCCTAAGATATATGGCTGATAAAATGTATTTTCCAAAATTTGAACAAGAACAATAGAAAGAAGTGTTAAAAATCCAACTTGATTACTCATACTAGAAGCCACAATAATGGCTGGAATACCTCCAATATATGGACCAATAAAAGGAATAAAATCTGTAATGGCACACAATATGGCAAAAAACAGTGGACTTTTAACTCCTGATAAAGAAAAACCAATTGCTTGTGTTATAAAAACAAAAAACATAACAAGTAGTACGCCTTTAAAATAATGAAGCAAAGATTTTCTTAATTTATAAAAAAGAGATTTTACATCACTTTGATAACCAATTGGTATCATTTTAAATAAGCTCTTTTTTATCTTTTTAAAATCAACTAATAAATAAATCGCCAGCAATATAGAAAAGAAAAATGTAATTAAACAATCAAGACAAGAATGACAAATTAACGGGAAAGACTTTCTCAAGAATTTAGAACCCTCTTTAGGAATTTCATCGAACAATTTAAAAATTTCTGTTTTTAGAAATGTATTTTTCTTAAAAATGGGTTGCTTACTTAAAAATTTTTTACTTTTTTTAAGTACGAGAGGAATTTTGTGAAAAAGTTGACTGCCCTCTTTTAATACAGGTGGTACAATAAAAAGAAGAAAGAGAAAAAAACTGATAAAAAAAAGAAGAAATGGAAGAGTAATCGCTATAAATTTAGGTAATTTTTTCTCAAGCTTTTTGACAGTTGGTTCAAGTAAATAAGCAATGAAAAAACCTAAGATAAGTGGTAAAAAAGCAACAAAAATTTGAGTAAAAATTTTTAAGACCGAAAATTTCTTTACAAACATGCAGATTAGAAAGATAAGAAGAAATCCTATAAAAAGGCGAATCATTTTTAGTAATTTATTTATTGTTTTAAAAAGAGCTTCTTCCACATTATCACCCTTTTTAGTATGTGGAGAAACTTCCCTTTTATCAGAGTTTTTGCTATACTAACTTTGGTGATTTATCATGCATCCCAATCAAGAGACAGTCGTTGAATTAGTGATTCAAAAATCCAAATTTATTGGAATTTTAATTCCCTTTAATGGAAATTTAAAAGAACAGTTAGAAAAAATTAAAATGCAGTATAAAAAAGCAACACACTATTGCTATGCTTTCTCCTATCAGCAAGAAGAAGGTGTTCATGATGACAAAGAACCAGCAAAAACTGCAGGTATTCCTATTTTACAAATGATTAAAAAATACAAATTAGAAAACACGCTTCTTGTTGTTGTTCGCTATTTTGGTGGAATAAAACTAGGAGTCGGTGGTCTTATAAGGGCATATCAGAAAACTGCAGAAGAAGTCATCCAAAAAGCAACACTCATCCCTTTCCATGAAAAATATCGTATTGTTGTAAAACTTCCTTATGAAAAACTAGATAAACTTAAATATCTCTTGCAAGATGAGACTATCTTAAATTTAGACTTTCATGAACAAGTCACAGTCACTGCCCTTGTTCGTTCAGAGAAAAAACAAGAACTTGTAAAAAATTTCCAAGTTCTATCGATTAGTAAAGATTTTTATGAATAACACTTTTGATTATTTTCTTGAATTTTTAAAAGAGCTTCCGGACTTCCTTCAATATTCACACTAACGAAGAAAGATAAATCATAATTATAGAGTTTTCTTTCCTTTAGATCTTTTCGAACAATTTGAAAAACCTTTGAAAGACTAAAGTTTTGATAATTATAATCCAGATAAAGACTACCATTTAAAGTTTCATTTACCTGAACATGAAATGGTTCATAATAAGTATATGTAATCCGAAGAGTATCTGTTAAAGATTGATTTTCTTGAAAAGAGACTTTTTCATATGGAAGACTACAGGTATTTATATTTTCTTTAAAAGATAAGATAGTCGTTTTTTCTGTTTCTTTTATCTGAGGAGAAGGACTATCAATATATGTAATTTGAGAAAAATCATAAGCAAAAATTGTCATTCCTATTGTCAAAAGGACAATGGAACTAATTAAGGTTCCAAAAACTTTTTTAACACTACTTTTCTGATTAAATAGAAACTGAAGCAAAGGATCTATAAAACAAAGAAGAAATAAAATAGCACCAATAAAAGCAAAACTAATACCTAAAAATGGCAAGCCCTCTATTGTAAAGCTAATTGAAAAGCCAAGAAATATTACAACTACAAATGTCGCAATAATAAAGGAGAGTAAAAAAATTCCTGCAAAAAATTTTAAGATAAGCATGAAAGAAGAAAACAAAATATCCGAGATGCTTTTACTTGTTTTTTGAATATATATCTTTTGATATTTTACTGTACTTTCTTCTTTTTTCTCTGGTTGACTATTTCCCTCTTTTTCTTTTTGTTTCACTTCTTTTACCAACATCTGTTCATCGATTTTATCTAAGTATTTAATTTTTATGGCATAAAGAAAAAAGGTAATAGACAAAACAACATAAATAAATTCAACTAAAAATAAAGCAATTTTTTGAAAGAATTGGAGAAAAGCATAAGGATGTGTGTAACTATTAATAAGATGTTTTATCAGTAAAAACGGAATTTTTAAAATCCAAAGAAAGATAAGAATCATTCCAATTTCTATTAAAAATTTAAAAATATCTTGTAGAGACATATTGTCAAAAAATAAAACAATCTTTTTCATTAAACCATCAAACTTGTTGAAAAAGCTAGAAGCAAAAGCTTCACGTTCTTCGATATCTTTTTTCTTTCCATCACCACTAACAAGAGAATCTAAATCACAATCAAATATTTTACAAAGAGTAATCAATTTATCCATCTCAGGATAACTTGCACCACTTTCCCACTTACTAACAGACTGCCTAGTTACATCTAACTTCTCTGCAAGTTCTTCTTGGTTAAGACCTTTTTCTTTACGAAGTCTTTGTAAGTTTTCACTAAATTTCATTTTTTCACCTCAAAACAATCATACTTTAAATATGAGTTGCATCCTACCAATTTTTAGTTGTTTTTTGTAAACTTTTGGTTGCATAAAAATGGAAAAAAGCACATTTTGTGCCTTTTGCTACTCGAAAATAAAGCTTTCAATCGCGTCTTTTGGAACAAATCCAACTTGAGTTTTTACAAGTTCTCCATCTTTATAAAGTCTAAGTGTTGGTACTGACATAATGCCAAATGATTGTGCTAAGTCTTCATGCTCATCAATATCAACTTTAACAATTTTTATATTGCTTCTTTCTTCTTGAATCTCTTCTAATATAGGGCTTAACATCTGGCAAGGACCACACCATGTTGCAAAAAAGTCAACAAGAACAACTCCTTCCTTTATTAAGTCATTAAAATCTTCATCTTTTAAATATATCATTTTTTCATCTCCTATTCATATCGAGCGATTAATTCTTGAATACCTTCAATACTACTAATTTTTTCTTTTTCAACAAGTTTAGTAGCAAGAGATGGTTTTACAACTTTATATTTGAGTAAAATCTCCATTACATCATAATCAAATCTTTGCTCATCTGATTTATTTTGTGTCAGTTGATAAATATCTTCCACCGCTTGATTAATACCACCAACAGAATCTTTTAAAAGTGGCATTCCTGTTACAAATTGAGAACGAATGTTAGATTCCATAAAAATATCAACGCTATGAAGTGGAATGGATAAGACGATAAGAGCAAAGAATGTAATAACAACTCCCTCTACTATTCCTACAAGAAATCCTAAGATTTTACTTGGAATACCTAAAACAATGGTTAGGCTTAAAATCTTTTCAAAAATGCCTGTCACACTAATAATAATTCGCAAAATTCCAAATACTATAGCTGCAATAATTAAAAAGGCAATTAACTGATAAAAAACAATACTTAAACTTGGTGCTCCTTGTAAAACTCCTTTAAAATCAAAAAAAGGCAAATTAATGCAAAAAAAGTTTGCAAGCGGATCTTTAAGTTTAAAAGAAAGCACAAGAGCAAGAATTGTTCCAAAAATCATCACAAGTTCTTTGAAAAAACCTCTTTTAAGTCCTGTAAGTCCCATTAATAAAATAAATAATATAATGATAACATCTACAATATTCATAAATTTCCTCCTATAATTTTATTATAGACTATTCTCATCATTTAGAAAAGAACGTTTTTTCATCGCTCGCACTTTTTGACAGTTGTTAAAAAGAAGAACTTTAGAATACATCATGCTGCATTACTTGAGTGCTAGCACCACCCGGAACGAGTCATTGGAGCCCGCACCACCAGTGCCGTTTCCAAAGCTGAAAACGCCTGTGTACACTGCACCGTTATAGACACCAACACGGAGCATCCACGGACTGGACGAAGTAACCATGCCATTACCATCATCGTACCAACCTAACGTTTCACTTAACGCATGTCCTTTACAAGCCGCTCCACTGCATGCACTGCTTGTTGTTGTGCTTGTATAAAAATTTATATAGTCTTTATATTGTGTATACCAACCTTCTGCAAATTCTGATGAACCTAATGTATGACTATAATTTCCCATCACGTATTCCCAGGAGCCTCCTGCCATATCGTACACTCCATATATATTTCCTGTCGTTGAGGCTCCCGGTCCTTTTTGTCCCATTCCTTCTCCGGCACTTTCTAAGTTATTATATGGTATACAGTTTGCTGATGGTGATAAACCTGGAGCGCCTCCGGAACATCCTGTTTTATATCTCTCACTATCATTGCCATAATAATTATTAATATAAATTTCTTTATTTGCTCCTTCATAAGCACTATTTCCATATTTTCCATATTTACTTTGCGTGAGATATGCTACTGCTCCCCATTCACTATTCTTCATTGCA